>JBHHTZ010000219.1:0-6619 GCA_046753605.1 Anaerolineae bacterium | reverse complement strand
CGACAGATCGCCCAACAACAGGCGTACGAGGTTGTCCTCGCCTGTCGAAACGAGGAGAAGGCCCGTAAGGCTGTGACCGACATCATGCGGGCCACGGGGAACAGCGACGTTCGGTATGAGCTTGTTGACGTATCCCGACGTTCATCCATCCAGGCTTTGGCGGATCGCTGGCGTGGACCACTTCATGTTCTGATCAACAACGCGGCCGTGACGCCGCGCACACGGCAAGAGACACCCGAAGGGATCGAACTCCAGTTCGCCACCAACGTACTGGGATACTTCTGGATGATCCAGGCGTTCAGCGAGCACCTCAAGCGCTCGTCGCCGTCTCGTGTGGTCAACGTGGCCAGTTATTGGGCCGGCGACCTAGATCTTCATGATCTGGAATTCAAGCGCCGGCGGTACAGCAATGGGCCGGCCTATCGCCAATCGAAGCAGGCCAATCGGATGCTGACCGTGGCGTCTGCGGAGAGATTGAAACCCTACGGCGTCTCGGTCAACGCCTGCCATCCAGGCGATGTCAACTCCAGACTGAGCAACGACCTGGGTTTCGGGGGACACGAATCGCCAGACGAGGGAGCCAGAACACCGGTATGGCTGGCCACAGGTCCGGTAGGCGGACAGGTGACGGGGAAGTACTTCGAGCACCTGCGAGAGGTGCGATGCCGTTTTGGCGAAGACAGGCCGGCGGTGGAAAAACTGTACGAAATCTGCCTCTCCTACACCGCCTGACTTGTTGACACGGTCGATGTCCAAAACTCAGGTGACCGGCACTTCGGAAGTGCCGGTCACTTGCGCGACGTCGGCTTGCCGGCCACCCACTTTCGGTGTACAATCCTATCAGGATCCGCATGGCCCTGCGATCGAGGTGAGCGAAATGCTTCCACAACTCCAGCTTCAAACAATCGAATACCCCGAAAGCGACGGTCAACCCATGGGTGAGACAGGCTTCCACGTTACGCTGATCACATACCTCCTCTCCATGCTCCGCGAGTTTTTCCGAAATCGACCTGATGTGTACGTCGGCGCTAACATGTTCGTATACTACGAAGAGGGTAATCCCGCCAGGAACGTCGCCCCGGACGTCTTTGTCGTATTCGGCACATCGAAAGCGGAACGCCGCACCTGGAAGATATGGGAAGAAGGCGTGGGGCCTGACGTTGTGTTTGAGCTGACGTCGAGAGGCACGTGGAGCGAAGACCTGGGCACGAAAAAGGGGTTGTACGAGTGGCTGGGTGTCCGCGAGTACTTTCTCTTTGACCCACTTGGCGAGTACCTGAGCCCGGTGCTACGCGGCTTTCAGTTGACCAACGGCGGTTATCGTGAGATTGAGGCAACGATCACGCCAGGTGGCTTGCAACTCACCAGCGAGGTGCTGGGACTCCTGCTGCTCGCGGACGGCGGTGAGCTTCGCCTGGTGGATCAGGCCACGGGAGAGAGACTGTTACCGCCACCCGATTTGGCCCAGGCATTGCGAGATACCCAGACCCAGGCCGAGACATTGCAAGCCGAGGTCGCACGGCTGGAAGCTGAGTTGGCCCGCATGCGGGGCCATCGGGATACGTGACCACGGTCTATTCCGTATGAATCTCGACCGCTGAATACACAAGATGTCTCGATTTTGCCCCCGCCACGCCACTCGTCTCATGCCGGCATTTGCCACGCTCGCCCTGGGCATCCTGCTCGCGCTGGCAGCCTGCTCCGTCCCACAGCCGGCTCCGACCGCTGTCCCACGAGCCGGCGGCGAGCCAACAGCTTTTATCCTCAAGAGTACGGTCTTTCACGAAGGCGAGGCCATTCCCAAACGCTATACCTGTGATGGGGAAGACGTTTCTCCTGAGCTGCGCTGGCAAGACGCGCCGGCCAACGCCGAGAGCTTCGCCCTCATCATGGACGATCCCGATGCCCCCGGCCGCACCTTCACCCATTGGGTCCTCTTCGACATTCAGGCAGATGTGACCACCCTGTCCGAAGGATTGCGTGCGGGCGACATGGGCACAGCGGGCCGGAACGATTTCGGCAAGGCCGGCTACGGCGGCCCCTGTCCTCCGCCGGGTCACGGCCCCCATCGGTACTTCTTCACACTGTACGCCCTGGACACCGATAGCCTCAACCTGTCGGATGGCGCTTCGCGCTCCCAGGTCGAGCAGGCCCTGGAGGGACACATTATCGGCCAGGCCCGGCTCATGGGACGATATGAGCGCTAGAGAATTCAGACTCAAAGACGAATACCACTACAACCGCTCCGGGCCGGTGCGTTGGATCATCTCCCACGTCTTGCGCTACCCGATATTCCCCCTGGCGATGGTCCTGGCATCCGTCTTGAACAACGCTTTCTACAGCTTCATCCAGATCTTTGTTGGCCGGGCCTTTGACCTGATCACCACGCCAGGCTGGCAGACGGCCTCCCTGCTGGGACTGGCCGCCGCCGTGATGGGCTCGGCCGTCGGGCAGGGCCTGACGGGGCTGCTACGCAATGGCAGCATCGAGTTCTCGGCCCAGCGGGTGGAGCGGGACGCGCGCGATGAGCTGTACGCCAGCCTGCTGGGCAAGAGCCAGACGTTCCATGGCCGGCAGCGCATCGGTGATATCATGGCCCGCACCACCAACGATGTGCACAACCTCAACCTGATGCTCAGCCCGGGCCTGAACCTGATCACGGATTCGACCATGGCCATCATCGTCCCCGTTGCCCTCATCGGCCGGCTGAACCCCGATCTGCTGCTCGTCCCGTTCGTCTTCCTCATCCTGTTGGCTATCACTCTGATCGACTACAACCGACGACTCAGCCCGGTCAGCGCGGCCATGCGGGAGCAGTTCGGGACGATGAACGCCGGCCTGGCAGAGGCTGTCGCCGGCATCGAAGTCGTGAAAGCGAACGTGCAGGAGCGGTACGAGTGGAGCAAGTTCACCCAGAACGCCGGCCTGTTCCGCGATTACTTCGTGAAACAGGGCGAAATCCAGGCGCGATACCTGCCCATGTTGATGTTCAGTCTTGCCTGGGCCGGCGGCTTCCTGCACGCCCTGTTGGTCTGGCGAGCCGGCGGCATCACCCTGGGCGAAGTCGTCGCCTTCATGGGACTGCTGGGCACACTCCGCTTCCCGACGTTTATCTCCCTCTTCTCGTTCGATCTGGTCCAGCAGGGCATCGCCAGCGCCCGGCGGATTCTGGAGGTGATCAACACCGAAACCGAGTTGGACGAAAACCCAGCCGGCTTCGCCCAGCCGATGCGCGGAGAAGTGGTCTTCGAAGACGTCAGCTTCAGCTACAATGGCAAGCCGGTGCTGCAGAATGTCAGCTTCACAACCCATCCGAGCGAGACTATTGCCATTGTCGGGCAAACCGGATCAGGGAAAACTACCCTCACGCGGTTAATCAACCGCATATTCGATGTGGATAGCGGGTGCGTGCTTGTGGATGGTGTGGATGTGCGCGACTGGAGCATGGAGTCACTGCGTTCGCAGATTTCCACCATTGAGCAGGACATCTTCCTCTTCTCACGCACCATCGCCGAGAACATCGCCTTCGGCTGCGCGGGCGCAACTCAGGAAGCCATCGAACAGGCGGCACGCGAGGCTCAGGCCCACGATTTCATCATGAGCTTCAAGGAGGGCTACAACACCGAAGTTGGCGAGCGCGGCGTGATGCTCTCCGGCGGGCAGCGGCAGCGCATCGCCATCGCCCGCGCCTTTCTCACAGACCCACGCATCCTGGTTTTGGACGACAGCACCAGTGCCATCGACAGCGCCACCGAGGATCAGATTCAGCGGGCCATGCGGCGCATCAGCCGGCAGCGCACCACCTTCCTCATCACCCACCGGCTCAGCCAGATTCGCTGGGCTGACCGCATCCTGGTCCTGCGACGCGGCGAACTGGTGGATCAGGGCACGCATGAGGAGTTGTTAGCCCGCAGCCTGGACTACCGGCGTATCTTTGCAAGGTACGACACGTGATGCACAGCCAGTGACCAGTGATCAGTAATCAGTGACCAGTAAACAGTAATCAGTTGTGAGGCTCCGGCTACTGATTACTGATCACTGGTTACTGATCGGGTACGACCATGGGCTTCATACTAGACGGTCTCGAATCGGAAGCATACGACCGCGTTTACCGCGATCGGGAACTGCTGCGCCGGATCATTAGCTACTTCCGGCCCTACAGCCGGCAGATGATCCTGGTGGCCGTCGCCATCTCGCTGAACTCGGCCGCCGGCACCGGCGGACCCATTCTGGTCTCCAAAACCATTGACCTGGTGGCGGAGGAGCCATCGGTCCGCAACATGGTGCTGCTGGCCAGCGGCGTGCTTCTGTTGGGGGTGGCCGCCTGGGGCTTCAACTTCATTCAGCAGCTCTTCTCCGCTCGGATCGTCGGCAACGTCGTGCTTCAATTGCGGGATGATGCCTTCGACGCCACCATCCAGCACGACCTGTCCTTCTACGACGAACATCCGACTGGCAAGATCATCAGCCGGATTACGTCAGACACACAGGATTTCTCCACCGTCGTCACCCTGATCACGAATCTGCTAAGTCAAATCTTGCTGGTCATCATCCTCTCGGTGTGGCTGTTCAACATCGACGCTCGGCTGACCCTGCTGCTGTTGGGGATGACGCCGGTGGTCGTGATCATCGCCCTTAGCTTCCGGCGCCTGGCCCGAACGGTCACACAACGCGCCCGACGGGTCACCGCCAAGATTAACGCCCAGATTCAGGAATCGGTCAGCGGGATCGTAGTGGCCAAGAGCTTCCGACAGGAGCAGGCCGTCTACGACACCTTCTATGCCAACAACCAGCAGGCCTACCAGGTCGGATTGCGGCGCGGCCTGACGCTGAACATGATTTTTCCGGTGATGGGCATGGGGTCTGGACTGGCAGTGGCGGCATTGGTCTATGCCGGCGGACTGACAACCCGCAGCGGCGCGGTCAGCCCTGGCGACTGGTACCTGTTTATGCAGGCCGTCGGATTCTACTGGTTCCCGATGATGAACATCGCCTCGTTCTGGAGCCAGTTCCAGGACGGCCTGTCCGCGGCGGAACGGGTGTTTGCCCTGATCGACGCCGACCCCAAGGTTGTCCAGGTTGCATCTGAACTGATCGGGACACCAGAAACGGCCCCCCTGCAAGGCCAAATCGCGTTCCAGCACCTCACCTTCGCCTACACCGAGAAGGAGATCGTCCTGCCGGATTTCACGCTGGACATCCGGCCCAGGGAGACAGTGGCGCTGGTGGGTCACACGGGGGCCGGCAAGAGCAGCGTGGGCCGGCTGATTGCCCGCTTCTATGAGTTCCAGGGCGGCGAACTGCTGATCGACGGGCGGGACATCCGCCGGCTGGACCTGAGCGAGTACCGCCACCACATCGGCCTGGTTCCGCAAGAGCCGTTTCTCTTCTCCGGCACAGTGCGCGAAAACATCCGCTACGGCAAACCCCAGGCCACCGACAAGGAGGTCTACGACGCGGCGATGCACATCGGCAACGGCGACTGGTTGGCCGACTTGCCCAATGGGCTGGATACCGACGCTGGCGAGCGTGGCTCCAGCCTCTCGATGGGACAGCGGCAACTGGTGGCCCTGGCCCGCGTGCTGCTCAAGGACCCGGCCATCTTCATCCTGGACGAGGCCACGGCCAGCGTGGACCCCTTCACCGAGACGCAGATTCAAGAGGGGCTGGAAACCATCATGCGCGACCGCACGGCCATCGTCATCGCCCACCGGCTGTCCACGGTCAGACACGCCGACCGGATCATCGTCATGGACCACGGTCGCATCATTGAAGAGGGCGCCCACGACGAGTTGCTGGCTGCCAGGGGCCACTACGCCGAGCTTTACAACACCTATTTCCGCCACCAATCGCTGGAATACATCGAGAGCTTCATCACCCGATAGCCACAACCACTAGATATGGGCATTTTTTCGATCTCGCCCCCCTATATCTTGGGCCTTGCTGAGAATGGGCGCAATCGATACAATGTGACATAATCAGAAACACGTAGGCTAGGCCTACGCCGGGAGGTTCGAGTTTCGGAAGGGGGTGACAGCATACAACGACTTGGCCATTTTGTCCTGATAGTCAGCAAGTCTTGTCAATGACATATCACGGACGCCTGCGCCTACGCGCAGCCCAAGTACGAAAGGACAAACCCTGCCCATGGCAAGTCGATCTAAATCCAGCGACACCAATCGCTCTCGCACTACATCGTGGCACAAGGTGAAAGTTGACGAACTGGCAGACATGATCGCCAGTCGTACCGGGATGAATGAAGCCGAAATCCGACAGGTGCTCAAGGAACTGAATGACACGGACATCTATGTCCGATCTCAGGGGCGTGCCTGCGGGCGTGGCTGGTTTGGGAAGCGAAATCGAAAGAGCTGACCTGATCCCAGCGGCTGGCAGGAATGCAGGCCTATCATCGGAATCAACAATCATTTCCCTATCCCCGGTGCTGCATCCCCAGGCGCCCCCTTGTCCCGCCGGCCTTCGACCGGGGCAAGGGGGCGCTCTGGTCTCCTCCCCACTTCTTCTCAATCCTGTTTTGTGCCCCTCGTAGTAACGACTTTAGTCGTTCCCCCCCAACACAAAACCGCTGAAGCGGTTACTACGAACATCGTTGCGCCAATCT
>JBHHTZ010000218.1:0-6634 GCA_046753605.1 Anaerolineae bacterium | reverse complement strand
TACGGCGTCAGCCAGTTGCCATCGGGTTTGACCAGCACCAGGCGCAGGGTGTAGGAGCCGGGGTTCAGGCCGCCGGCATGCCACACTTCGAGTTGGCCCTCCTGCACAGGCGTGGTGTGGGTCTCCCCCATGGTGATCCAGGTTGTGGGGGCGGCGGAGTGGGCGAATTCCACCTTGTAGAAGGCGATGTCGTTGGGGCTGAAAAGCGCCGTCCCGGTGATCGGCACGGTGGTGGTGATGAGTTGGCCCGGTGTCGGGAACGCGATGTGCCACGTCGCGTTGACAGCCGCCGCGCCGATAGCGACGCCCGGCAGGCCGGCTAGCAGCTCCGGCGTGCATGGCTCGGCCGTCACCAGCGGTATGCCATTTTCGGCTGCCCATGCCCGCACTCGCGCTGCCTCCTCTTCGTCGTCACGCGGCGGGTAGAGCGCCTCCACCGTCTGAAGAACGCCGCCGGCCGGCACGCCCCACTGTTCGGTGGCCCGGCAGAAAACCGCGTCGGGCGTGCCCTCGTCGGATGCCAGGGCGGGCCGAGGCACCCGAACAACCTCTGCCTCCCCGTAGACTGTGCCTTTTTCCTCGGGAACCGTTCCGGCAACAAAGAACTCGGTGTGTTTGTGCTGACAGCCACGGCCGGCCCGCAAATCCGCAATGTCGCATATCTCGGCCTCGTCGATGCTGGCCGGCCTTCTGAACGAGTCGCGCAGCGGCTCGCCATCGACCCGGAGAACATCGTGGAGCGACGGGATGCGGAGAATCGATTCCACCATTTCGCGCCACAGCGGCGCTGCGCCGGCAACTCCCGACACCTCCTGCATGGGCGTGTTATCGGCATTGCCGGTCCACACACCGACAACCAGGTAGGGCGTGTAGCCGATGGTCCAGTTGTCGCGAAAATCGGTGGTGGTGCCGGTCTTCACGGCTGCCGGCCGGTCGAGTTGAAGTGGGTTATTCGGGCCGAAGGCCGGCTGGCGGGCCTGGTTGTCGGCCAGGATGTCGGTCACGAGGAACGCGGCCGCCGGGTCCACCACCGGCCTCGGCTCCGGCCGCCGGTACTCGTAGAGCGTCTCGCCGGCGCCATCGACCACTTTCAGAACCGGCGCGGGCGGGACATAGCCGCCGGCGTTGGCCAGCGTTGCGTAGGCCGTCGTCAGATCGAGCAGGCTTACCTCGCCACCGCCCAGCGTCAGCGAGAGGCCGTAGTAGCGATAGGGATCGCGCTGCAACCCCTGGATGCCCATGGCGTGGGCCTTGTCGATCATCGTTTCCAGGCCGATTTGGTTTAACACCTTCACCGCCGGCACGTTGTAGGAGTTGGCCAGGGCCGCGCGCAGCCGCAGCGGGCCGTGAAATCGGTCATCGTAGTTCGTGGGCTGGTAGGTCTGATCGCCTTCCAACGGGAAGGAGGTGGGGATGTCCCACACGATCGTGGCCGGCGTGAGACCCTGATCGAAGGCTGCCGCGTAGGTGATGGGTTTGATGGCCGATCCGGGCTGGCGCGGCCGCAGCGCTATGTTCACCTGACCGTCGATGGAGGCATCACCGTAGTTCACGCTGCCGACCATGGCCAGAATCTGGCCCGTCAGGGGCTGCATGACAACGACGGATGCGTTGGTCAGGTGGTGTTTGTCGCGCAGCGCTGCGACATGGCGGCGAGCAATCTCTTCTGCCAACCGCTGATACCGCAGGTCCAGCGTCGTGGTGACCTGGAGACCGCCCTGCCGCAGGGTATCGCGCCCGAAGGCTTCTTCCAGCACCTGGAGCACGTAGTCCACGAAGTGCGGAGCCTGCCGGATTCTCTCCTGCTGTTTCAGGGTCAGCTCTTCATCGCGGGCAGCGTCGGCCTGGTCCTGGGTGATGTAGCCGGCTTCGACCATCAAGCGCAGGACCTGGGCTTGGCGCTGCCGGGCCGCGTCCAGGTCCTGGTGTGGATCGAGCCGGCTGGGCGCCTGGGGCAGGCCGGCCAGCAGGGCGCTCTCGGCCAGCGTCAGCTCTGAAACGGGTTTGTCGAAGTAGGTCTCGGCTGCGGCTGCAACGCCGTAGGCGCGATGGCCGTAGTAGATCTCGTTCAGGTAGGTCTCCAGAATCCTGTCTTTGGACCACAGTTGCGTCAGGCGCGCGGCGAGGACCGACTCGGCCAATTTGCGCGACATCGTCTGCTGGACACGCTGCTCGTAGGGGAACACGATCAGGCGAACCAGTTGCTGGGTGATGGTGCTGCCGCCACTCACGATCTCGCCGGCCTGGGCGTTTTGCAGGACGGCCCGACCAATGGCGAATGGGTCGATGCCGGGGTTGCTGTAGAATGTTTCGTCTTCGGTGGCAATGGTGGCCTGCTTCAGAGTTTCAGGAATCTCGTCCAGCGGGACCCAGGTGCGCCGGCCTTCGCCGTAGATTTCATCCAGGAGATGCCCTCGGCGGTCGAAGATGCGCGTGGTCTGGAAACTGCGCCGGCTGTCGTAGTTCTCCAGCCGGGCCAGGGCGGCGTCAAGATCGATTTCCGGTTCCAGGGCGGGGCCGTTCGTCCGTCCCGCCGGCACTGGCGCAGACGCGGTCGGTGATGCCGGCCGGTCTCCCTCAGCGACCGCCGGCCCCGAACAGGCTGTGAGCACCAACAGCAGAGCCATTGGCGCGACAATTGACCAGAAGCGGCAGGTAGATTTCACGTTGTCTCCTCGCCGGCCGCCCTTCTGTGCCGGGGAGCAGGGGAGCCGGGGAGCAAGGGTGAGTCCTTTCATCGGCCTCACTCTCGCTCCCGTGCCCCCATGCTCCCATGCACGAACTACGGGTAGATTTTTTCGAGCATGCGCGGGAAGGGGATCGTTTCGCGGACATGCTCAATGCCGCAAATCCAGGCGACGGTCCGCTCAACGCCCAGGCCGAAACCGGAATGGGGCACCGATCCGTAGCGCCGCAAATCCAGGTACCATTCGTAGGCTTCTCGGGGCAGGTTGTGCTCCTCGATGCGCTGCTCCAGCAATTCCACGCCGGCGGCGCGCTGTCCACCGCCGATGATCTCGCCATACCCCTCGGGCGCCAGCAGGTCGGCCGAGCGGCAGACCTCTGGCCGGCCTTCCACCGCCTCCATGTAGAATGCCTTGCACTGGCTCGGATAGTGGTACACAAACACCGGCCGGTCGAACTGCGCCGAGATCACGGTCTCGTGGGGCGCACCGAAGTCATCACCCCACTCGAAGTCTTCGAAGCCGTTCTGGTGCAAGATCTCCACGGCCTCGTCGTACGAAATCCGGGGGAAGGGCGGCTGCACCGCCTCCAGCCGGCTCACGTCCCGCTCCAGCACAGCGGTGAGCAGGTCGCGATGTTTCTCCAGCGTCGTCTGAACCGTGTACGTGACCATCTGCTCGGCCACGTCCATGTAGTCCTCGAGATCGGCGTAGGCCATCTCCGGCTCCACCATCCAGAACTCGGTGAGATGCCGGCGCGTCTTCGATTTCTCCGCACGGAACGTCGGCCCGAAGCAGTAGACTTTGCCAAAGGCCATGATGTTGGCCTCGTTGTAGAGCTGCCCGCTCTGGGTGAGATAGGCCGGCTCGCCGAAGTAGTCGGTCTCGAAGAGCGTAGTTGTGCCTTCGACGGCGGCCGGCGTGAGAATCGGCGTGTCCATGTTCAGGAAGCCGTGATCATCCAGCCAGCCCCGAATCGCGCGAATGACCGTCGCCCGGACGCGCAAGACGGCGTTCTGCCTCGGTGTCCGGATCCACAGATGCCGGCGCTCCATCAAGAATCCCGTGCCATGCTCCTTCGGCTGGATAGGATAGCCAAGTTCGGCGATATGAACCGCTTCCAGGTCGGACACGTCGATTTCGTAGCCGCCGGGAGCGCGTTCGTCGGCGCGCACGGTGCCCGTGACCACCAGCGACGATTCCTGTGTCAGGCTGGTGCCCGCCTCCCACGCCTCGGGAGACACGTTCTTCTTAAAGACGACGCACTGGATGATGCCGGTTCCATCGCGGAGCAGGATGAATTGCAGCCGGCCTTTGTCGGTTTTGTTGTAGACCCAGCCCTTGAGGGTGATTTCCTGGCCGACGTGGCCGGCGATGTGGTCGATGGTGACGTGCTGTGCCAATCTTGTCCTCCCGTTTCAGTGAGTGGTGTAGGCCGATGGTGGTCTGGTCGATGGCGAGATTATAGCACATGGGCTGGGGAATGACGAATGTGTGCTGTCAGCCCTTCGACAGGCTCAGGACGAGGCGGATTGCCTTCGGCGAATCGGATTAGCGGATGGGCGGTGAGCGGATTGGCTTCGGCGGAACGGATTAGCGGATGGGCGGTCAGCGGATTGCCTTCGGCGAATCGGATTAGCGGAAGTGGATGTGGGCCAGCCCCGTTTCCGCTAATCTGTTTCGGCGAAGCCAATCCGTTGACCACCATCCGCTACGCTACCATCGGCCAGTCCTCGTAGCCGGCCTCCGCCTGCTGCATGACCCGTCGCAAGATGAAGCGGAACTGTTCGCCCCGGATGCGGCGTTTGCGGAGCACGAGCTTGACGGCCGACTGCACGCCGGCATACACATCCTGCCGGTGGTCCCTGGTCCAGTCCACTTGGAGGTTGCGCTTGATGGCCTCGACGACCTCCTGCACGAGCTCGGCCAGGAAGTCGATGTCCTGGACCAGGCCGGCCTCCTCGCCGTAGGTGATGGCGTCGTAGAAGGCCAGTTCTTCGTCGGTGAGGCCCAACTCGGATTTCCGCCGGTCGTCTTCCAACATCTGCCGGCGGATTTCGACCATCACGCGCACCACGTCGGCGGCCTGGATGGTGTTGTTGTGATAGCGGCGCAGGGCGTCCTCCAGCATCTCCTGGAAGGAGCGGTATTTGGCCAGGTTGCTGCGCCGGCGCAGGCGTATCTCGTCCTCCAGGAGCTTCTCCAGCAGCTTGAGCTGTAGGTCCGTGGTCGCCCCTGGCTTGAAGCCGGCCAGAAACTCGTCGTCCAGGATCGAAATGTCGGCCCGGTCCAGTCCGGCCACCCGGAAGATATCCACCGCCGGCTGGGCGGTGATGCTCTCGTCGAGCAAGTCCTGCACTGCGCCTTCCAACTGGCGCATTTGCATGGTTTGCTGGGGCTCCGTCTTGCGGAGCTGCCGGCGCACCAACTGGTAGAGGGCCACCTCCTCGGTGTGCTGCCGGCCCACGTCCAGGTGCTTGACCAGGCTGAAGGCCTTGCTGAGACGTTTCTCCTCGGTGAGGAAGTGGTCGCGGGTCTCTTCGTCGGGGGCCAGGGTGCCGTAGCACAGGTTCAGGAGATCCTCCAGCTCGATTCCGGGCAGGTCGCGCCAGCGGTGGTAGGGCTGGCCGGCCGGCAGGAAGGCGCGGACGCGGTCCAGTTGGTCGAGGAAGACGGCGACGGCTTCGGTCTGGAGCTCGGGGGCCAGCTCGCCGCGTCCGCCGGCGGCGGTGTACTTGCGTGTCGCGGCGCGCAGCTCGTCGCCGATGCCGATGTAGTCCACGATGACGCCGGCCGGCTTGTCGCGGAACACGCGGTTGACGCGGGCGATGGCCTGCATGAGGTTGTGGCCCTTCATCGGTTTGTCCACGTAGAGGGTGTGCAGGCACGGGTTGTCGAAGCCGGTGAGCCACATGTCGCACACGATCACCAGCCGCAGCGGGTCTTCAGGGTCCTTGAAGCGGGCTTTGATGGCTTCGCGTTGGGTGTGGGTGGTGATGTGGCCGGCCTGGCTCCATTCGGGTGGGTCTTCCGCCAGGTAGCCCGTCATGACGACCTTGACCTCGGGGCAGTCGGGCCGGCCGGTGAGGGCGTCGTACAGCTTGACGCAGTTGGCGCGGATCATGCAGACGATCATGGCCTTGCCGTCGATGACATCGCAGCGCTCGCGGAAGTGGGCCAGCAGATCGTCGGCCAGGTGCTCCAGCCGCTCGCGCCGGCCGGCGGCTTCGGCCACCGTCGCCCAGCGCGCCTTGGCTCGCTCCAGGGTGGTGGCCTCGATCTCGTAGTCTTCGGCTTCGGTGATTTCCTGCAGGTCGGCGTCGATGTCGGGGTTGACCAGGTCCAGCGGGATCAGCCGCGGCTCGTAGTACAGGCCGACCACGGCGCCGTCCTGCGTGGCCTGCTGCATGTCGTAGGTGTGGATGATGTCGCCGAAGACCAGGAACGTGTTGGCATCCTCTTTGTCGATGGGCGTGGCGGTGTAGCCGATGAAGGACGCGTTGGGCAGGGCGACATGCAGGTGCTCGGCGAAGCCGCCCAGGAAGCCGTACTGGGTGCGGTGGGCCTCGTCGGCGATGACGATGATGTTGCGTCTGCGAGACAGTTCCGGGTGCCGGCTTTCATCTTCCCTGGTCTGGAACTTCTCGATGGTGGAGCAGATCACCTCGCCGCCCTCGGTCTGTAGCAGCCGGCGCAGATCCGGAATGGTCTGAGCCTGGTGCACGGTGCCGACCAGGGCTTTGGCAGCCACGAAAGAGCTGTACAGTTGATTGTCCAGGTCGGCGCGATCGACCTGGATGACGAAGGAGGGGTTTTCCATGGCGGGGTGCCGGCGCAGGATGCCGACGAAGAAGATCATGGACAGGCTCTTGCCGGCCCCCTGGGTGTGCCACACCACGCCGATGCGCCGGTCGCCGTCGGGTCGGGAGGCTTCCAGCGCCTTTTCCACC
>JBHHTZ010000217.1:0-6642 GCA_046753605.1 Anaerolineae bacterium | reverse complement strand
AGCGCGGGATCACCAGAATGCCGTCGTCGCTCAGCAGCCGATAGAAGTCGCGGAACGCCTCCACGGTGTAGGTGGAGCTTTCGGTAAGGCTGTACGCCCCAAAGTTGACGACCTTGAACGAGTCGGCCAGGGAGATGTAGGCCAGGTCGAATGGGCCATCCTGAGTAGCCGCCGGCGTATCGAAGGGCTGGCCGGCGGCGACGGCGCGCCGGGCGAAGCCGCGACCGCTCTCGACCACGACGGTGACTTCGGGCCGCGTGTACAGGTTTCCGGAGTAGGTGTCGTAGCGCCGGCCCACCACATCGACGATCAGGGGATTACGTTCAACGGCCGTCACGTGCGAAGCTCCCAGGCGCGCGGCCTGGAGCACATCGAGCCCGCCCCCCGGCTCGATGACGAGAGTTCTGGGCGAATCGATGAGCCGATATGGCAAAGCGGTGGGCAAAGCATCGAGAAAGCCGAGCGCATCTTCATCGGCGGTGGCCGTGATGGGCGTCAGGTTGTCGCCATCAACAGTGACGCCAACCTGATGCGGTGTCGGACCCACGTAGCCAAAGCTCAGGCCCGGATAGTGGCGGACGGTGCTGCTCTCAACCGCATCCACGCGTGAGAAAGCGTTCCATCCCGTGAATGTGATTCGTGTGTCGGGGTATCTTAACAGCGTGCTGAGCGTTTTGTAGGGGGATAGGCGGATGTCGAGTACGGTGGGCGGGGTGATGGCGAGGATCACAAGTGCGACGATCAGTATTAGCGAGACGATGCGGGGTGCGGGATGCGGGATGCGGGATGCGGGATGGAAACTCATAGCGGATGCGAGGCCGAAGGCGGCGGCAAGGAGGACGACGCCGGGAGGGCTGAGCCAGGTGAGGCCAGCCAGGGCGACGAGAGCCCCCAGCCCCGAGCCGGCCAGGTTCGCGGCGTAAATCCGGTTCACCGGGTAAGTTTCGGCCGAGAGCAGCGCACCAACGACCATGCCGGCGAAGAAGAAGGGGATCATCAGTGCCAGATAATACACGGCTAGATAGATAAACTGGATCGGCTCCCAGGCAATGCGGTAGGAGTCGAAAGGCACGTGGTTGACGACGAGGTAGCTGGCTACGACGGTTGCAGCGAAGGCCACACTCATGGGGGCTATCCAACGCTGGGGGTATCTGGCCGGCGCCGGCCACAACACAAGCGCCGTCCCGCTGGAACCAAACCCGAGCAGGGCTACACTGACAGCCATAAACGCGAAGTGATACCACTGAGCCACCGCAAAGACTCGGGTCAGGGTGATCTCAAAGGCCAGCGTTCCCGCCGACAGTAGCACCACGCCGAGAAATGTCCTTCGCATCGCGAGTCTAATATACCAGAACGCAGGGGCGCTGTCCAGTGACCAGGGCCGGCAGCGGTGCTGTGTTGGACATCGGCCGGCTCTGCGTGCTATAATTGACCGGTTTTGATTCAACAGGAGAGAGAGGAACCATGCCGGAGTTTGGAACCAACGAGTGGGTGGAAGCACTGAAGGATGAGCTGAATGCCAGTGGCGCATACGCTCGTGCTGCAAAGGACTGGGAAGGCGATTTCTATTTCATCATCATGCCAGAGGGCGATCTCCGGGAACCGCTGTACCTCTACATGGACCTCTGGCACGGCGAATGCCGCAGCGCCCGTGCGGTAGACGATCCAACTGACGAGACGCCAGCGTTTCGGATGAAGGCGTCGCCACGAGCTTGGAAGAAGGTCGTCACCAAGCAATTGGACCCCATCCAGGGCCTCATGACGCGCCAGCTTCAGTTGCAGGGCAACATGATGCAGATCATGCGTAGTGTCAAGGCTGCCCAGGAACTGGTCGAATGTGTTACGCGGGTGCCTACCGAGTTTCCTGAGTGGATGCCGTAGCAGATGTGGTTTTTCAACAGCCCTGAGGTTGTGTACGGCGAAGGCGCCCTGAGCTACCTGGCCGAGATCCGGGGCCGGCGAGCCTTTCTCGTGACGGACCGGACCATGGCTGAACTCGGTTTCGTCGATCGGGTGGCGCAGGAACTCGCGCGGGCCGGCATCGACGTTCAGACCTACGACGCCGTCGAGCCTGAACCATCTCCCCAAGCGGTCCGCCACGGCGCGACACTGATGCTCGACTTCGAGCCAGACTGGATCATCGGTCTGGGTGGAGGATCGGTGTTGGACGCCGCCAAGGCTATGTGGGTCCTGTACGAGCGACCAGACATGCGGCCGGAAGCCATCAATCCCATCGAGCGGCTTGGTCTCCGGGAGCGAGCCCGCATGATCGCCATTCCCACAACCAGCGGCACAGGCTCGGAGGCAACCTGGGCCATTGTGCTTACTGATACAGATGAGCAGCGGAAGCTGGGACTCGGCTCGCGGGAGTGCCTGCCGGACATCGCCATCCTGGACCCGTCGCTGGCGGCCAGGATGCCCCCGCGCCTGACGGCTGACACCGGGCTGGATGCCCTGACCCACGCCATTGAGGGCTACACGTCACGCTGGCACAATGATTTCAGCGACGGCTTATGTCTGAAAGCTGTGCAGTTGATCTTCACGTGTCTGCCACGCGCTTATGCCAATGGAGATGACATGGAGGCGCGCGAGCACATGCACAACGCCGCCAGCTTGGCCGGCCTCGGGTTCATCAACTCCATGGCCGGCCTGGCCCACGGTATGGGACATCCGTTGGGAGCCATGTTCAAGGTTCCCCACGGTCGGTCGGTGGGATTGTTCCTACCCTATACCATCGAGTTCGCCGCCGATGTTGTCGGACGTCGGTACAGCGACGTGGCGCGCGCGGCCGGCCTGGAGGTTCCAACCGAGGCGGACGGCCCCACGGTGTTGGCGCAAGGCATCCGTAATCTCATGAACGCTATCGATCAACCGACGACGCTGAACGAACTGCAAATCGACACCGAAGTGCTGGAGCGCAAGCTTTCCAGGCTGGTCTCCGACGCGGAAAACGACTCTCAAACGTTGACCAGTCCTCGAATCCCTTCGGACACCGACCTCGAACATCTGTACCGCTGCGCGCTGACGGGCCGGCCGGTTGATTTCTAACTGGCGCCGAGTGAGCAGTTGGGTCCGTTTACAAGTATCCGCCCCCAAGGAGAAAGTAAGTTGAGTCGATACATTGTCGTCTTGGCGAGCCTGGTGCTCGCTCTGTCAATCTCAGCGTGTAACGCCGGCCAGCCGGCCGCACCGCCGGCGTCACAGGCACAACAGCCGGCCGCTCAGCAACCGGTGCAGCAGCCGGCCGGCCAGAACGGGACAGCACCTCAACTGGTGAGCCCCACAGCGGAGCCTATGCCTACTGCCCCCTGGCAGCGCGGGCCAGAAGCGAACAAGGCCCCTGAATGGGTCCGCACATTCGGCGAGTCGGGCATAGAACCCGGCCAGTTGTCGGCGCCAACCAGTGTAGCAATAGACGCCGATGGGAACTTCTACGTGGGTGACAACAAAGGCTTGCACAAATTCAATCCCGAGGGCAAGTACCTGCTGTCGTATGGGCCCAATGGCTATGCCGGCCTCACCTCGGCCGTCGCCGTGGGGCCGGATGGCACCATCTACCGCTCTGATCCGCAAGCAGATGTGATTGTGATGTACACACCGGACGGCGAGGAGATTGGCCGGCTGGGCGAGCCGGGTTCGGGCAAAGGCCAGCTCAACGAACCGTTTGGTCTCACCTTCGATGACGAGGGCAACCTGTACGTCGTGGATCGCCGGAACTTCCGAGTTCAGAAGTTTGACTCGAGCGGCAATCCTCTGATGACCTTCGGGACACGAGGCGACAAAAACGGCGAGTTTGTCAATCCACGGGATGTGGCTATCGATGCAGACGGCAACATCTATGTGACCGATCAGGTCACATACATGGTGCAGAAGTTCAGCCCCGAAGGCGAGTTCATCATGCGTTTCGGGCAGGCCCACGGAGACGAGAACCTATGGCTCGTGCGCGGGATCACGATTGACGATAGCGGCCACATCTACATCACGGACGGGCTGCACGCGCGCGTGCAAGTGTTTGACATGGAGGGCAACTACCTGCTGGAGTTTGGCCTGCCTGGCACAGACCCTGGCAGATTCACGGATCCAGATGACATAGTCGTCCGCGACGGCAAGTTGTATCTGGCCGATAAAGGCAACGACCGAATCCAGGAATTCGCGCTACGGTGGTAGCCAGGGGAAAGGGGATCATGACTGAAAAAAACGCACGACCGCCGGCCAGAGGCATGTACTTCGAGGACTTTCAGATCGGTTACAGCATCCAGAGTCCGGGCCGAACCATCACCGAGACCGATGTTGTCACCTTTGCCGGCCTGTCTGGCGACTACAACCAACTCCACACCGACGAAGTCTACGCCGGGGCCGGCCAGTTCGGCGCACGCGTGGCCCACGGGCTGCTGGGGCTGTCCATCGCATCGGGCCTGGCTCTCCGCCTCGGTTTCATGGAGGGAACGGTTGACGCATTCTTGAGCCTGGAGTGGAAGTTTCGCCGGCCCATCTACATCGGCGACACCATTCACGTGACAGCCGAGGTGGTCAACACCCGGGCCATGCGGCGGGCCGGCGGCGGCATCGTCGATTTCGACGTCGCTGTCGTCAATCAGGATGGCCAAAGCGTGCAGAAGGGACAGTGGCGCGTGCTGGTGAAAGCGCGCGGTGATGAGTAGGTGACGGAGATACGAGATCGCATTCACACATTGGCCGTACCGACGCCGTTTCCGGTCGGGCCGGTCAATGTGTATCTGATCGAGGGCGACCCCCTCACGTTGGTCGATACGGGACCGCGAACGACGGCGGCGCGTGACGCGCTGGTCGACAACCTGGCCGATCTCGGCTATGCTCTGAGCGACATCGAGCAGGTGGTTGTGACCCACAGCCACCGCGACCACGTCGGGCAGTTACAGGGGGTCGTGGGCGCATCTGATGCCACGGTGCTGAGCCATCCCAGGAACGTCCACTGGTTGGTCGATTTCGAGGTGGAGTGGGTGCGCCGGCTGGGCTTCTACACCATGTACCTGTACCAGGCCGGCTTGCCGGAAGATAAGGTGGCGGCCATGCGGGACCTGATGTCCCACGGGATTCATCTTGGCGCATCAATTTCAGAAGAGCGGCTGCACCTCGTGGATGAGGGGGACAAGATCCGGGCCGCGGGCGTCGAGTGGTCCGTGTTCCACATGCCCGGCCACGCCAGCGGACACCTCGTCCTGTATCAACCAGAGGCGGGGATCATCATTGCAGGGGACCTGTTGCTGGCCCGAATCAGTTCCAACCCCGTGCTGGAGTCGCCGGCGCGCGGTGAAACTGAGCGGCCCCGCAGCCTGGTAGAGTATCTGGAGTCGCTGCGGCGACTGGCGGAACTGGAGGCGTCAGAGACGCTAACCGGACACGGGCCGCCTGTCGCGGATCATCGGCGGCTGGTCGAGGAACGTGTCGCCATGCACGGCCGGCGTCTGGACCGGATCGCCGATTTTCTGTGCAATGGCCGGCCCTCGACCGAGCCTGCGTCATCCCGAGCCCATCGAGAAGACAGCGAAGGGTGTGCGGCGCGGACGCCCTACGAAATCTGCCGGGCGCTCTTCCCAGACCTGGCCGAGTTCGAAGCATTGCTTGGAATGTCCGAGGTCATCGCACACCTGGACATTCTTGAGAACGAGGGCCGCGTTGTGGCTGAGAACAAAGGGGGACTGTTGTACTACGGAGCAACGCAACGTAGAGATTAGAGATCAGGAGATTGGAGATTGCCTGGCTCGTCGCGAGGTCACAATCTCCAATCTCTAATCTCCAATCTCTAGTCGCTGGACGACTCCGGCGGTGTCTCCGATTCCTCCGACTTGGATTCCTCCGCCTCCTGAATGACGCGGCCGATGCCGGTGTTGAGTTCCTTCAGGGCGTTCAGGACCCCCTTGCGAACTTGCTGGCCCACATCGCCCTTGCCAACATCCTGGACAGCGCCGCGTACCGACTCTCCCAGGCGCTGTACTTCATCGCTCTCCAGCAAATCCTCGATCTCGGCGCGCAACTCACCGAGGCCTCGACTGAGCTCCTGGCGAAACTCCTGGGCCTGGTGGCTCTCCCGCGCTGCAACAGCCGCCTCGCGCAGGCGCTGGCCGAGGGTGCGAAGTTCTTCGCTGATCTCGGTCTTGGACGACTTATGCTCTTCTTCCATGAGTTACCTCCGTCTACAGTTTGTCAGAGAAACGAAAAGGAAGGACAGTTTACATTATTCGTGCCCTGTGGTAATATACGTTTGGTCGGGTTCATTGTTGCACGCCAATATGATCTATGATCGCCGAAGGTCTCCGACCGAGGCGAATAGGGCTCGGTCGGAGACCTTCGCCCATCGCGGTGGGGCTCGGTCGGAGACCTTCACCCATCGCGCGTAGGGGGTTCACTGTTGCACCCCCAGGGTCTCGAATAGCGGGTTGTCAGGAGTGGAAGCGATGAAAGCTGTAGTCATGGCCGGCGGAACTGGCTCGCGCTTGCGGCCGCTGACGGTGGGCCGGCCCAAGCCGATGGTTCCTCTGGTGAATAAGCCCGTAATGGCCCACGTCCGAGACTTGCTCCTCTATCACGGTTTCTGCGATATGGTTGTAACGCTCCAGTACATGGCCGACCTGATCCAGGATTACTTCGGCGATGGCAGTGAGC
>JBHHTZ010000216.1:0-6645 GCA_046753605.1 Anaerolineae bacterium | reverse complement strand
CACATAGCGCCGGCGTCTGTGCGCATGATGGGTGTCAGCGGGATACGAACATGGGCGAGGGAGTATGACTGACATAGATGAACTTCAAGCCAGACTTGGCATCCAATTCAACAGTCGAACCCTACTCGTGCAGGCGCTGGCTCACCGCTCGTTCTTGAACGAGAATCCAGGTGTTGCCCCCTCTGATAACGAGCGACTGGAGTTTCTGGGGGATGCACTGATCGACTTCGTTGCTGCCGAGCATCTGTACGACCACTTTCCGAGCCTGCAAGAGGGAGACCTCACCAACCTTCGCGCCGCACTGGTGAAGACCAGCACGTTGGCTGACTTCGCTCAACAGATAGATCTGGGGAGCTACATCTTGCTGGGGCGCGGCGAGGCGGCCGGTGGCGGGCGTCATCGCCGATCACTGCTGTGCGCCGCATTCGAATCCCTGGCCGGCGCGATTTTCCTGGATCAGGGGTTGGCCACGGCTCACAACTTCCTTCTCCGATTCATTGAGCCTACCCTGGAAGACGTTGCTATCGAGGAACTGGGCAAAGACCCCAAGAGCGAGCTTCAGGAGACGAGCCAGGGCCAGTGGCAGCTTACCCCATCCTATCGGACAGTTTCGGAACAGGGGCCCGACCACGCGAAGGAATTCACCGTTGAAGTCCTCATCGGCGATGACGTATTTGGGCAGGGGATCGGTCGAAACAAACAGACAGCAGCCCAACGCGCAGCCCGCCAGGCATTGGATCGAATCCGCATGATGCACGCTCCGGGATGAGCATCGTGCGAACGTGCAGGGGGGGGCGGTTATGAAGTTTGACAAACTAATTGGGTAATGCATGGTGCATCTCAGCCGGCGCCCGCACGGGCATGAAGTGCCTGTGCTACGCAACAGCGCCCGATTAATCGGGCTGAGGCCCCGTTTCGAGCGCGAAAGCCCCATTGGATGGGGCGCAGCTTCGTAGCCCGCCGACCCTTCGACAGGCTCAGGACGTCGCTTCATCGGCGGGCAGGCGACGCTGGCGAGACGAACCTCGTTTGGCTAGACATTACCCGATTAAGTTGTCAAAGCTCATTAGCGCCCTGCTTCGCGACCTGTGGTCTTCAACTTGTGAGCGCTGACAGCATCCGACGAAGCGAGAGCGATTCTCCACTCAGCAGCGTCTGCACCCGAAACAGACGAGCCATCAGCAGGACCATGCCCACACCGGTCAGCGCCAGCAGGACCAGGCTGGCCCCAATCTGCCAGGCCGGCACGCTGGTGCTGGTCATGCGCATCAGCATCGCCACCGGCGCCGAGAAGGGAATCAGGCTGAGGGCCGCCGCCAGGGAGCCGTTGGGCGAGGTCGAGATGGCCATCCACAGGTAGATCGGCACCAGCATCGGCAGGCTGACGACGAACACCCAGGCGCGGCTGCTCTCGATGTCGGGCGCCAGTGCACCGATGCCGGCCATGAGCGCCGCATACAGCACATAGCCCCCCAGCGCAAACGGGACTACCAACAGCAGTTCATCGGTGGACAGGCTGATGCCGGCCAGGAGCTGTGATGCGTCGCGGCCGGAGATGACCAGCCCGAGCAGGGAGATGGCGATCCAGCACACGTACTGGACCAATGTCAGCGCACCCAGGCCCAGCAGCTTGCCCGTGAGCAACTGGCGCGGTCGCAACGAAACCAGCAACATCTCCATCACCCGACTGCTTTTCTCCTGGGCCAGGCTTTGCAGGAGGTAGCTCCCACTGGTAAACAGAGGGACCATCACAGCCATGGCCACCAGAAACGGCAGCCAGACGCTGCCCTGACCCCCGGCGCCGGCCTCGCCCTCGGAGCTGAGGGTCACGAATTCGGGGCCGACTGAGCCAAAGGGCCAGCGCAGCCGGGCGATCTGTTCTGGACTGGCGTCGGGAAACAGGTTGCTGATCAGAATCCAGTTGAACCATCGAATGTCCGGCGGCGCTGTTGGCAGATGAGGGCTGATGCGCCGCACCTCGCCTGTCTCCCGATAGTCGGACGGGACCACGAAGTATGCGCCGATGTCGCCGCGCTCCAGGGCGTTTTCAGCTGCTTCCACGTCGGAGAAGCTCTGGAATAGGTCGGGCGGGATCAGTTCCGGTATCGTGCGGATGAGGCCGGCCTGGTCAACATAACCAATTGCGCGATCCGGCAGATTGGCCTCGACCAGTTCCTGCAGCGGTTGTTTCTGAGTGGTGTCGAACGCGCCGGCCAGCGCCCACACCACCAGCAACATCACTGGCACGCCGACGGATGTCAGCACGAAACCTCGCGTTCGCACGCGTTGTCGGAACTCGCGTAAGGCAACAAGCCATATCTTCCGCATCGCAGCGCCTCTTCTGGATCAGTAATCAGTGGCCAGAGTCCGACCACTGATTACTGGATACTGACCACTGGTCACTGATCACTGATCACTGATCACTGTCAGTCCGCCAGGTCCTTCGCCATCGCCAGTTCCGCCTGCGGCACGAAGTCCTCCGGCGTCTTGTGGACTTCCGGGGCCTTGACGAACTGGTTGACCAGGTTCCGCGTGCCGGGGGCATTGAGTTGCTCGAAGAGGAAGGCAAATTTGTCTTCCAGGGAGGCCCCAATCTGGCGCAGCACGTCGTCCGACAGCCCCCACCAGGCCGACTTGACGCCGCCAAAGGCCTTCTTGCGCGTCTTGTAGATGAACTGATCTTCGGTCTGGCCCTCTTTCCATTCGTTGGCATGGTGCTCTTTGATGTAGGCATACGCCTTTTCGCGCACCTCTGCCGGCAGCGCCGCGTGCTCGTAGATGATGTTCTGGAAGCCGGTTGCCAGGTGTACCTCGCAGGCGCGCGCTTCGGTGAAGTTACGGAAGGCCGAGTCAGGCAGGGTGGAAGCGCCGTGTTGGACCGCGCCGGCCATGCCATACTCCTGCTGCGCCACGATAGACAGCCGCTTCAGCGTGTCAAAGTCGATTTTGACCTGCGCCAGCGTCCCGTCGGGCAGCACGACGCCGCCGTGGCTGGTCCCCGTCTGGATGCTGATCTTGCTCAGACCCACCAGGTCGCCGTCGAACTGCGCCAGTGACTTGTTGTAGCCATCCATGTAGGCCCGCAGTTCCGGCTCGGTGGAATTCTTGCCGCCCACCTCACCGATTTCACCGCCGACAGAGATGGTGATCCCCTCCGGCTCGACGGAGCGGATGAAGGCTGTGAGCGCGGAGGACACCTGGTAGTTCTGCCGCTGCTGCTCCATCAGCTCGGCCGGCCCCAGATCGACCAGCGTGGAGGTGTCTATGTCGATATTGAAGAAGCCGGCCTTGATGGCCTCGGTGATCAGGTCTCTCACGGCCCCCACTTCTTTGTCAGGATGGCTGGCAAAGCTCTTAGCGCTCACCTGGAAGTGGTCACCCTGGATGAAGACCGGACCACGGTAGCCCTCCTTGATGGCTGCTGCGAGCATGGCTGCGGTATACTCGCCCGGTCGTTGGTCGGTGTAGCCGATCTCGGAGCGCGCGATCTCAAAGATCATGGCTCCGACGTCGAGCTTGAGGGCGGCGCGGAAGACAGCGCGAGCCATGTAGTACGAGATTCCGCGCAGGTTCATGGCCGGCACCGTGAAATCCGCCGGCACATCACCCCGGCCACGGGCCATGTAGAAGTCCTGAATGGAGGCCGGCCGGATTCCCAGCGCCTGGCCCATCTCCCAGATCAGCCAACGTGCCGCCGCGCGTTGCTCAACCGGGCCGAAGACGGCATCCCGTATGAGCCGGTCGATTGCTCCGTCTCGCAGGCCGGCCTCGTCCACAACTGAGACGGCCCCGTCGGCCGTCAGCCCCACAAATGGTTCCATGTAGGCAAATCGTGCTATCACTTGATCGGGTGTCATTGGTTCCCCAGACTCCTTTCAATGTAGCGATACTTATCTCGCGTCCGATACTTCTCCATCATGCGCTCGAAACTCTCTTGCAGATCAATCCCCTGAGAGTTTGCCAGGCAGATGATGGCATACATGATGTCGGTCAGCTCCATGCCCAAGTCCTGATCGGGTTCGCCGGCCTTCTTGGGCTTCTCCCCAAACTGGTCGTTCAGCAGCCGGGCGACCTCGCCCACCTCCTCAACGATACGCGCCAGATTCGACATGGGCGACCAGTAGCCGCCGCCCCACGTCTGTATCCACTCGTCCACTTCCTGCTGAAGTTCCCGCAGCGATTTGTCGTCGGCCATGCGCACCCCGTTGCCAGTAATCAGTTATCAGTGATCAGTGATCAGTGGGCTGTGTCTAGCAACGATCTACTGATCACTGATTACTGATAACTGGTTACTGAATAACTGGTCACTGATAACCGCCCAGGCCCGGTCGAACGGTGGCTCGAAATCGGTGTTGCCCACGTCGTGGCCACGCAGCAGGTTCTGGAGCGCCTGGAGGAATTGGGCAAAGGCCGGCCACTCCATTGCCTGGGCTGCCTGGAACCGGAGAACCTCAAATCCCTGCGCCATCTGGGCCCGGTCCTCCTGACTACCGTCGCGCATCACGTGGATGGTGTCGTGCACCATTTGCTCCAGCGCCTCGCCCAGGCCCATACGCCGGCCCTCCGGCTGCGGGTGCGCGTGATTGTGCTCATGCTGTTCGGGCGCCGGCTCGTCTATGGCCTCGACAACCCGCTGAAATACGTCAGCATACCAGGCGCTGAGAGAGTCGCCGGCCACCGTCGGCGAATCGCCGGCCAACAGCGTCCGCAGCGCACCGAGAAAGGCCGTCAGCTCGCTGAGTTCCGCCGGCAGTTGATTTTCAACATCGGCGATCTGGCCGGCCACGGCCACCTTGTGCTCGTCCGGGCCATCGCGTATTGCATCGACGACAGCCCCGCAGGCGGCGTTGATCCATTCTTCTAATGTGACGGTGTCGTTGTCATTGTCCATGAGTTCATCAAACCAAGAATCGGTACCCTGGTGGTGCAAAAAGCGACTTCCATGTTACGCAATACGCAGTACGCACTAGCCGGCAAAGTATCGCAGAGCTTCCGTGATCCTTTCCTCCAGGGAACGCCCCTTATCAGAGATGTGGCGGACCGCGTCCTGCGCCTCAGCATGACTGTAGCCGAGGCTTTCCAAGGCGGTGATCACTTCGGCATCGGCCAGGCTGGGTTCGCCGGCCGGCACCAGCTCAGCCAGATCGATCTTGCCTTTCAGGTCCAGGATCATGCGCTCCGCGGTCCGCTTTCCCACACCCGGCGCCTGGGTCAGCAGGCTCACATTTCCTTCGGCGATAGCCAGGCGCAACTGCTCAGGGCTGAAAGCCGAGAGTAGCGCCATGGCGACTCGCGGGCCGATGCCGGAGACGGTCAAAAGTTGCTGGAACAGCGCACGCTGGTCGAGGGTACTGAAACCGTAGAGGGACAATTCGTTCTCGCGTACGTGCAGATGCGTGTACAGGGAGACGTCGGACCCCTCGCGCCCCAAAGTATTCATGACAGAGGCCGGCACGTTGACGTAGTACCCCACGCCGTTCACATCGACAATTATGGTATCCTCTTCGCGAAGCTCCAACATGCCCCGCAGCATGGCAATCATAGCAAGCTAACTCCTTCCAGATCATGGGGATTATACTGTAAGAGACGGCAAAATTCAAAGACACCTCCGCATAGCCTTTTTGCCGGCTTTGTGTTATACTCTGTGTAGTCAATTCACAAACACATCCCCCAAAGGAGGAGGAGCCCATGCCAGATGTTGCGATTGTCACCGATACAGTCTCTGACATCCCCCCGGACTTGGCTGAAGAATTCGGGCTGATCGTCGCACCGGTTCACGTGGTCATCGATGGCAAGGATCACCGCGATCAGATCGATATCACCGTCGATCAGTACTACCCCATCCTGGAAGTGGCGGCCGAAAAAGGGGAGTTGCCGACGACCTCGGGGGCCAACGTCAGCGATATGCGTGAAATCTTCGAGAAAGCGCTCGACGTCGCGCCGGTGGTCGTAAGCGTGATGGTCGCCGAGCCTATCAGTGTGACCATCACATCGGCGCGGACGGCCAAGCAGGAGTTCTTCCCCCAGGCGCCGATCCACATTCTGGATAGCCAACAGGTTGTAGCCGGCCAGGCACTGCTAGCCATTGCCGCTGCCAAAGCGGCCCAGGAAGGCCACAGCGCCGACGACATCATCGCCATGATGGAGCGGCTGATTCCGAACACCAAGACCTTGCTCACTGTCGAGTCGCTGAAGTTCTTCGCTGCCGGCGGCCGGCTGACTGCCACGGAGCAGTTGCTGGGCTCGCTCGAAGGCTACGTCCCCATCTTGCAAGCCGCCGGTGGGCGCATCATCCCCATCGAAAAGCGCCGGACGCGCCGGCAGGCCGTCAATCGGATGCTGGCTATCATGGAAGAGGATGTGGGCGATGGCCCGATCAACGTTTGCGTGAACCACGCACGGCGACCGTCTGACGCCGGAGATCTGTTGGAGGAGATCAAATCTCGGTTCAACGTACAGGACAACTACATCATTGAGATCGGGCCGGCCACCGGAACTCACACCGGGCCTGGGTCGCTAGGGTTCGGATACTGCCCGGCCACGTAGAGGTTTGTAGTGACGACTTATGAACTTTGAGAGAATAATCCGGTAACGACCCGCCAGCCCATGTCATTCCGAACGGAGTCCTTCGGCAGGCTCAGGATA
>JBHHTZ010000215.1:0-6716 GCA_046753605.1 Anaerolineae bacterium | reverse complement strand
ATTCAGGCCAGTGTCAACGCCTTGGGCCTGGATTTGACAATCCAGGCCGAGCAGGGAAGGCGGGGGTGCGATGCCGAACTTGACATAGAATGATCAACAGTATCACTTCATGCCCGTGCGGGCGCTGGCCGAGAAGCAAAGCGCTGTTACCGAACTGTTTTCTCAAGGTTCATCAACGGGTTTAGCAGTAGCAGGAGGGGAATTCGTTGCTCGCCCCGTTTCGCCGAACTGTTGGAGAGGAGAATACTGAGTGAAAAGGTACGTTGGACTAATCGTGTTGTTGGCTGTTGCAGCGGCTTGTACGGCATTGCCGGCCCCGCCGGCCGCGCCAGCTAGTACCAAAGCCCCTGCTAAACTAACGCTGTGGCATGCCTACGGCGGTAGCTTCGGTGAGGAATTCGAGGCGTTGGTCGAGGATTTCAACGCCTCGCACCCGGACATTGTGGTCGAGCCGAGCTACGGGGGCAACCTGTACACCATGCGCGACAAGCTGCTCACGGCCATCGCCGGCAATGCCGCCCCCGACGTGGCCCAGATCGATCAGTTCTGGTCTTCGGAGTTGGCCCAGGCCGGCGCTATCGTCCGCATGGAAGACTTCATCGACGCCGATCCGGGCATCGACAAGGCCGACATCCTCGACAAAGCGTGGGAGACGGCCACATACAGCGGTGACATCTGGTCAATGCCGTTCTCGCTGAGCAACATCGCGCTGTACTACAACAAGGCGCTGTTCGAGCAGGCCGGCCTCGGCCCCGACAAACCGCCGGCCACGTGGGGTGAACTGGTCGAAGTTGGAAAAGCCCTCACGCAAGACACCGACGGCGATGGCGCGGTGGATCAGTGGGGGTTGTGGTTCCCGTTGAAGATCAATCGGGGAAACGTCTACTATTGGTTCGCCTTTCTGTGGCAGGCCGGCGGCGACATCTTCGATCCAGATTTTACGCGAGCCGAATTCAACGGGCCGGCCGGCGTCGAGGCGCTTCAATTCTGGCGCGATCTGGTCCACAAACAGGGGGTCGTGCCGCTGGCGCCGCCGGAACAGGGGTTTGAGGCCGGCAAGATTGCCATGACCTTCGCCTCTACTGCTCGCCTGAATCGCTATCTGGCGGCTCTCGGGTCAGACAAGCTGGGCATGGCGCCCATGCCGGGCCACGCCAGGCGTGCGACGGGCATCGGTGGTGCGAACCTGGCCATTCTATCCACGGCGAAGGACAGGGAGGCGGCGTGGGAATTCGTGAAGTGGATGACCAGCCCGAAGACGAACCTGCGCTGGAGCATGGAGACCGGCTACCTGCCACTCCGTCAATCGGTGATTCAGTCCGACACCTACCAGGCGTACCTGGAGAAGGAGCCGCGCGCGCGCACGATTCTGGAGCAGATGCCTGACGCGGTGGTGCGCCCTAACATCCCGGCCTACGCGCCGGCCTCGCGCGAAGTCGGCCTGGCCATCGAGGAGGTCCTGTTCAATGATGCCGATCCCCGGACTGCACTGGACACCGCCGCAGCGAAAGCGAACGCGCTCCTGCAAAAGTAGAGGCAAGCCCAGTGAGCCCCGCGTGAAACGTGAAACGTGAAGATACCTTCTTCGTACTTGCCTCACGTTTCACGCATCACGTCATCGCCAGTTCAGCGAAGATCTCGCTCAGGTCGGTGGTTGGCCGGCCATGCTCGTCGGCGATGACTCGGCGGGCCGGCGGCGATGTGCGGTAGCCCGGCACGCGGCCTGCGATGCGCTCCTCGAAGGTTGAGAGCGCCCGGTTCTCCAGGAGAACGCCGGTCGGGATGCGATCACCCCACTCACTCGCCTTCTCGATGAACTGAGCCATCTTCGCAAACGCAATCTCTTCGTCGGCACCCTCTGGAATCACCCCGTCGTAGCCTTCTTCTTCCAGCGAGTAGATGCGTGGCTGGCCATTCCCCAGGTCTTTGCCGGCATACCAGTCCCGCGTGTGCAGATTGTTGTACGTCGGACACGGCTGCAACACATCCAGATAGGACAACCCTGGATGCTTAATGGCTTGCTTGATCAGGCTGACTAGGTCGCGAACGTTGTAGGCGTAGCCGCGGCCAATCCAGGTATAGCCTGATGCCAGCGCCAGCATCAGCGGGTTTACCTGACCCTGGATGGTCGGCTCGGGCAGACTCTTGGTCTGAAGGCCCAGCGGCAGCGTTGGGGAGGCCTGACCCTTGGTCAGGCCGTACACCTCGTTGTTGAACAGGATGTACGTCAGGTCCAGGTTGCGCCGGCCGGTGTTCACGAAATGGCCGGCGCCGATGGCCATCCCGTCTCCATCGCCACCGACGGCAACGACCGTCAGATCGGGATTCGCGAGCTTGGCACCCGTAGCATAAGGCAACACCCGTCCGTGCAAAGTGTGCACGCCGTAGGTGTTGAAGTAGTACGGAGCCTTGCCGGAACATCCGATGCCGCCAAAGACTGCCACCTGATGCGGCCGCAGCCCGAGTCCGGCCAGTGCCTGGTGTACGGAACTGAGGATGCCGAAGTCGCCACAGCCCGGGCACCAATCGTTTGGGTGTTCAACACGGTAGTCCTTTGTCGTTATCTTCGGCGTTGGCATAGTTGCAGTAACCATTGTTTCCACACCGCCTCTCATCATGCGTAAGGGTTGCGAAGGACGACGCGCCGCTCGCTCGTACCTTCGTGGATTTCTTTGATAGCCCGCTGCAATTCCTGGCCCGACATTGGGCGACCATTGTATTTGACCACCAGGTAGTCGCTCTCCCGCCCGGTGCATTCGCGCAGGAGACGGGCAAACTGGCCCGAGAAGTTCGCCTCGACGATGACCAGCGGGTCTGCCGTGTCGAGCAGCGGCAGAATCTCGTCGTGCGGGAAAGGCCACAACAGGCGGACCTGCACCAGGCGTGCCGAAATCCCATCGCCCCGGAGGCTTTCCAGGGCTTCCAGGATGCCGCCCTTGTTCGAGCCCCAACTTACGATCGTGAAGGCCGCGCCGGCATCGCCGTAGACCTTCAGCTTCTCATCCATCGGGATTTCGCGGGCGGCCAGCTCCAGCTTGCGGGCACGCTTCTCCATCTGCTGCTCGCGCTCGACCGGGTCCTCGGTGACGCGACCGTAAATGGTGTGCTCGCCGCCTGTCAGCCAGTGTGTGCCGCCGGGTTGCCCCAGCAGCGGGCGTGGCGATACGCCAGACTCAGTGGGCTGAAACCGGGGATAGGGACCTTTGCCGTTCCCGCCGATGGGAGGCGTGTAGACCTCGCCGCGCTCGATCCGGATCGAGTCCACATCGAAGGGGAGGACGGTGCGGGTTGTGCTGGCCATCGACTTGTCCAGCAAGTGAATCACCGGCATCTGATACCGCTCGGCGTAATTGAAGGCCTGGGCTGCGTCGTAGAACGCCTCGCTGGTGTCGCCGGAGGCCAGGACAATGCGCGGGAAGTCGCCATGCCCGCCGTGGACCGCAAACTGCAAGTCGCCCTGCTCGCTGCGCGTCGGCATGCCGGTGGACGGGCTGCCGCGCTGGTAGAGCGTGATGACCAGGGGGACTTCGTTAATGCCGGCCCAGCCCAGCCCCTCGGCCATCAGCGAAAAGCCCGGCCCCGAGGTCGCAGTGGCACTGCGCGCGCCCGTTAACGCAGCGCCAGAGGCCATCGTCACCGCCGACAGTTCGTCTTCGGTCTGCACGACGATCACGGAGCCTTCCTTGCCGTTACGCGACGGGAAGGTCTCGTGGGATTCCAGGTAGACGCTCTCGTCGGTGGCCGGGCTGATGGGGTAGTAGGTCTGGAAGGTCATGCCGCCGGCCAGCTTGCCCAACGCTACCGCCTGGGTGCCGCTGACGAAAAGCCGGCACTCGGTCGTCTCTTCGGGCCGCAGACGAAAGCCGAAATCGTGTATATCAAACTCGCTGTGGACGCAATCGTAGGCTCGTTCCACGGCCTGCACATTCATGTCGATGATTTTCGTGCGGCCGGGGAAGGTCCGCTCCAGCGCTGTCGTGAGATAAGCGGGATCATAATCCACCAGGGCACAGGATACCGCAACCGCGATGGTGTTCAGCGTGCGGTCGGCGACGGCTTGCGGCACGTCGAGATCTTTGGCGAGGGCGCGGGTGATTTCGTTGAAGGGGACGGCGAAGGTCTGGACACCGCGTTGGCGGGCCTCTTCGAGCAGGCCGGCTGTGCTGGCCGGCAGGTCCTGCGCCTCCAGATGCGCACTCAGATCGTCTTTGAACCGCTTATCCAGGTACGTGATGCGCTCCAGCGCGACATCCGCCTCACCGACGTCAAACACGATGCCGCCCCCATCCACGACCGAGAGCGCATGGCGAGCCAGGGTCTCTTCCTCAAAGGTGGTCAAGAGATCCACCGTGTCACGGTGGCAGTTTAGAACGTGGTGGGCAACACGCACATCATAGTAGCTGTGCCGGCCCATGATGTTCGAATAGTACTCGCGCCGGCCGAACAGGTGAAGCCCTCCGATAGCGCAGGCGCGGGCGAAAATTCCCGCCGCCGTATCAACACCGCTACCCTGGGGGCCGCCCACTCGCCAGGCAAGTTCTTCTTGCTGTTTTGTCACGGGTTACCTCCTCGTGAGCTGTAGACAACGTTGTCTCTTTCGATTGGGTGGCTGATGAGTAACTTGATATTCTGGTCACTCCCGAATCTGTGAAATATATACGATGGAAATCTTCTTAATTATACACTGCAAGGTGGATATTCGGCAAATCATCTGCCCAATCATATCTTACTTCCTTCGCTTCGCCACTCAAGGGCCACGTTGACGAGTGCTCAACTTTAGAGTACAATGGTGTTGCTTTAGTGTATACCTGACGAATACTCAGAGGAGATGACCCATGGCAGAGGCGCCCCATCGAGTAGCGCTTTACCTCCAGGACAAACACCCTATCCGCGATGGCATGGAATATGCCAGATACGCCGAAGCCAATGGCTTCGAGGCTGTCTGGCAGGCCGAATCGCGGCTGGTCCGTGACGCTATCGTTCCCATGGCTGCATACGCGGCTGTCACTGAACGGATCAAAGTAGGCAGCGGCGTCATCAACAACTGGACCCGCAATATCGGATTGCTGGCAGCCACGTTTCTTACCCTGGACGACCTGGCCCCCGACCGCATCATCTGCGGGATCGGCGCCTGGTGGGACCCCTTGGCTCGCGATGTGGGGATCGAACGTCGCAGGCCGTTAAAGGCCATGCGCGAGACAGTCGAGGTTCTGCGCCGGCTGCTCCGCATGGAAAACGTCACTTTTGACGGCGAATTCCACCACGTCACCGGCATTGAGCTGGATGTGGTGCATGGCCGGCGCGAACCGCGCAACGTCCCCATCTACATCGGCGCCACCGGCCCCAAGATGCTGGAGCTGACGGGCGAGATCGCCGATGGGGCGGTTCTCAATTACTGTGTGCCCCCTTCGTACAACGACATGGCGCTGGAGAACCTGGAGAAGGGGGCCAGAAAGGCCGGCCGGTCGTTGGATGACATCGACCGGCCCCAACTGGTGGTCTGCTCTGTGCACGAGGACCGCGCGGTAGCCATCGAGGAGTCGAAGGAGCTGCTGACTCAGTATCTGGCCCAGCAGCCCCACATCGCCCGGGCCAGCGGGGTCAGTCAGGACGTGGTGAACAAGATTCAGAGCATTTTGGGCTGGCCGGCCACGAAGGAGCAGATCCGCCAGGCCATGCAGTACGTGCCCGATGATCTGGTCGAGCGCATCACCGCCAGCGGCACTCCCGAGGATGTGCGCGCCAAGGTGCAGGAATACATCGATCACGGGGCCACCTGCCCGATTCTCTACCCCCTGGGAGATCCGAAGTTGATGATTGAGACGTTTGGCCAGTAGTCAGCAGGTGATATTGCTCATTTCAGTGCCCGCGCCAGCACTGCCCACTCCTCGATACTGAGCGTCTCCGCCCGCCGGCGCGGATCGATGCCGGCCTCCTCCAGCGCCGCCAGCACCTCATCTTTTCCCGGATGCAGCCCGCCGGCCAGCGCGTTCCTGAGTTGCTTACGCTTCTGCCCAAACCCTGCGCGTACTACCTTGAAGAACCAATCGACGTCCTCCACGGCCACCGGCGGCTCCTGGTAGACGTCGATGCGGAGGACGGCTGAATCGACTTCCGGGGGCGGCCAGAAAGCGCCGGCCGGCACCCGCGTGGCCATCTTCGGCTGGCCGTAGAACTGCACGCTGACGGCCAGGATGCTCATGTCGCCCGGCTTGGCCAGGATGCGTTGCGCCACCTCCAGTTGCATCATCAGCACCAGGCGGCCCGGCTTGTGTTCCGTCTCCAGCAGGTGGCGCAACACGGCCGAGGTGATGTAGTAGGGCAGGTTGGCGACCACGATGTACGGGCCGGCAATCAGCTCGCCTGGGTCAATCTCCAGGATGTCGCCCTGCACGATCTCCAGGTTCTCGCAGCCGGCCAGTTGAGCGCGCAGGATGCCGACGATCTGCTCGTCCAGCTCGACAGCGATGACGTGGCCGGCGTGCTCCACCAGCGCTCGCGTCAGCACCCCCAGCCCCGGTCCGATCTCCAGCACGGTGTCTGCCGGCCCCACCTCGGCCGCCGCGATGATCTTGTCCAGGACCGTTTCGTCGATGAGGAAGTGCTGGCCCAGGCCCTTTTTGGGTCGGGCATCGCCCAGGAGTTTCTTGATGGTTTTGACATTCATGGCAGTCAGTGATTGCTAGATTGCTGGATGGCTAGATTGCTAGATGGCT
>JBHHTZ010000214.1:0-6717 GCA_046753605.1 Anaerolineae bacterium | reverse complement strand
AGTTGACGCGAAGATAAAGCGCGGCCAGGTGATCCATCGCGCCAGATGGTCGATCAGGCTTTGATTGTCGTTTTTCACAGAACGCGCGATGCGAACCTCAGTCATGCCGGCCTCCGCCTACTCTTCCTCGACATTTCTCATCACGATGAGGACGTAGAGGGCGAGGAATACCACCAGGATAGCCAATAGGATCATGGCGTTGGCCGCCCCTTTACCAAAGTTAAAGGACTTAAAGCTGAATTGGTATGTCAGCACCGGCAGCACGTTCGTACCAAAGCCGCCGCCCGTCAGTAGAAAAATATCGTCAAATTTGTTGAAGGTCCATATCAGCCGCAGCAGGAAGACGGCCCCCAGCACATAGCGCAATTCCGGAACCGTCACGTACCAGAACTTGTGCCAGGCATTGGCGCCGTCTACGTCAGCGGCTTCGTAGAGGGTCCTATCCACTGCCTGTAGGCGGGCCAGAATCATCAGCATGGCGAAGGGGAAGTAGCGCCACGCTTCGAACACAATTACCAGCAACAGCGCCAGGCCGCGTTTTGCCAGGTACGCTGTTGGCAAGTCGATGGCGCCCATGCTCATCAAGATGTCGTTGAGCACGCCAGAGGGGCGTGGGTCCAGGATCCAACGCCAGACAAATGCCACGCTGACGATGGGCGCAACATACGGGAACAGGAAGATGGCGCGCGTCAGCCCCCGCGCGCGGAAAGGCCGGTTGAGAAGTAGTGCCGCAACCAACCCGATGGCCACTGTCAGGACTGTCGAACTGATGGAATACACGACGCTGGTAACAGCCGCCCCCATACTTTGCAGGCCCTGGAATTTGAAGGCGAAATCGTTAAGTACGTTGCGGTAGTTACCCAAACCCACGAACGGTGCGTGGAAGACGTCGTTCAAGTTGTTCAATCCAACATCGTGAAAGCTGATCCAGATGCTGAAAACCGCCGGAAATATCACCAACCCGAATACGATCAGTGCTGTGGGCAGGATGAGCATCCAGGCCAGACGGGCTTCCTGGGCCTGGAGTGAGCGCCAGCGCCGGCTTCTCTGTGATGAGACCTCGGATAAAGCAGCCATGGTATCTCCTATGCTGACCAGTAATCAGTAATCAGTGACCAGTAATCAGTGATCAGTGACCAGTAATCAGTGATCAGTGGGCAGACTCTGACAACTGAATACTGATCACTGAATACTGATCACTGATCACTGGCCAGAGTGGGAACGCAGCGTAACCGCCCTGCGTTCCCACTCTAGAAGCGATTGGCCTACTGCTGGCGTTCAGCCAGGATTGCCTCGACTTGCTCCTGGAGCCACTCGGCGGCGGACTCCGGGGTCATGGTGCCTTCCAGGGCGATGTTGCTGACGGCCTGCGGGATCAGCAATCGCCCTTCAATGTCACCGATGACAGCACGCTGCGTGGCGTCGTAGTCTGGCCGGAAGAGCCAGCGCTGCATCGTCTCGAAGCCGTTGGCGATCTGCGCCATCGTCTCATCCGAGTAATACGCGAAGAACGGGCTGAGACCTTTCCATCCATCGACCGCGCTCTTGAGCACAGGCACCTTGCCGAAGGGGGCCAGTGACAGGACGTCCTGGTAGTTCTGGCCGGTCAAGAACCACTTCACCACGTCTTGCGCCTCGGGGGCCGCGCCCTGCATGATGCCCAGCGTCACCAACTGGCCGTAGGAGGCGGAACCGTTCGGTCCGACCATCTGGGAGGCAAACCCAGTCTTCTTGGGCAGGTCCTCCACGGAGATCTGAACCTTACCGCCGCCCTCCATGCCGGAGCCTTCCACCAGGTCATCCATGATGTAGGTGCTGTAGAACAGCATACCGGACTGGTCAAGCTCATACGCCTCGCGAGCGCCGCGCCAGAACTGCGGGCCAGGCACTGCGCAGTCTTGCAGGCTGGTGTAGAACCGCAGCGCCTCGATCATCTCCGGCGTGTTCATGGTGACGTTGCCATCCTCGTCGAAGGGCCAGGCGTTGTTGGACATGGCGACCTGCTCAAAGACTTGCTGCGGGTAGTTCTGACCCGGATCCGTGCCGAGGGTGAGGGCATATAGCAGATTGCCGGCGCCGGGTAGCTTCTCGCACGCTGCCCGGATGTCATCCCAAGAGACGGGCGGGTTGAGGCCGGCCTCTTTGAACACGTCGGCACGATACCAGATAGCCTGGATCCAACCATCGTAGGGCACGGCCGCATACTTGCCGGTGGCCGGGTCAGTGACCATCTTCAGCGGGCCGGCGCGGAAGTCGTCTTTGCCGATGCTCTTGATGGCGGCTTCAGCCGCGTCCTCGTCCAGGATGCCATCGGCGGCGAAGGCGGCCACGCGCTCAACCCCCATGCGGACGATGTCCGGCAAGCGGTTGGCGGCCCGCGCGGTTGCGATGCGCTGCGAGATGCCGGCCTCCTCAATCGGGACGATGCGAATCTCCACTTCGGGGTGTTCTGCCATGTACTTGGCTGCAACAGCCTCGTACGTGTTCACCCGTGCTTCCTCGTTGTCGGTAGTCCAAAACTCGACGACGGTGCGCTCAACAGGCGCTGCCGGCACCTCTTTCTCGACAACCACCGTCTCCTTGACGACCTTCTCGACTTCCTTTGGTACTTCCTTCTCGACGACGACCGTCTCTTTGACGACTTCCTTGACCACCTGGGGGGTGGGCTGCGCACAGGCGGCTATCGTGCCCAGAAGCATGAGCACGGCCAGGAGCGCAAGTATCTTCTTCGTCATGACAAATCTCCTCCTTGAGTGAGTTGTGTGGTGAACGGATTCACTACCAGTACCTTTCAATTAGCAACCGAGGAGTGAGCACGCCTCTGTGCGAACGGAATCTGGGGATGCCTTGCTCCTCTTGCTTGAAAGGCATTGGGTTTACTGCGGTCCTCCAAAGTCAAATGGGTTTGTGCTTAGTGACTCACCTCCTTTGACATGTTCTCAGTCAGACGCCCCGAGTGAAACGAAGGATCTGAAGTGAAGTCCGTGCGATGCTACTCTGCTCCGTGGCTCACTGTGAAACCCCTTCGATGGCAACAGATTCCTTCATTCGGTCTCGCTCTATGCCCGCGCGCTAGACGCTCGTACGATCAATGTCGGCTTAAGAATCACCTGTTGGTCTTCCAAAGGCTCACCGCGAATCGTGCGGATGAGCATCCGGGAGACTATCTTCCCGATTTGATAGATCGGTTGTCGGACGGTTGTCAGCGGGGGGTGCGAGTGTTCCGCCAGCGGGATATCATCGAATCCGGTGACGGCTATGTCGCGACCAACGACGAGGTCGCGAGCCTGGGCCGCCGCCATGGCCCCCAGGGCCATCAAGTCATTGTTGGCCATGATCGCTGTCGGCGGCTTCGGAAGGTTCAGCAGGTGCTCGGCCGCCTGCCGGCCACTCTGCTTGCTCAGATCCCCCTCGACAATCAGGCTATTATCCACGCCTACCCCGTTTTCTTGCACGGTTTCGACATAGCCCGCAAGCCGTTCATGGGCGAACATCAGGTGTTGAGGGGCAGCAATGAAAGCAATGCGCCGGTGTCCCTGGTCCAACAGGTGCCGGGTCACCTGTGCCATGCCGGCGCGTCCGTCTTCGTCCACGAACGGAAACTCGCCGGCGCCATCCGTTCGTCCGAAGGTGACAAATGGGAAGTGTTGCTCCAACAGGTAGGTGATGCGAGGGTCCTGCCGGCGTGTCCTCACAATGATGAGCCCGTCCACTCTCTTCCCACCCACAAACCGACGATAGGCGTCGATTTCCTCAGGTCCGGGCGATCGTGTGGACACCAGTAGATCGTAACCGTATGTGCTGGCCTCATTCCCGATGCCGGTCAGGAACTCAATGAAGAACGGGTCGGAAAAGCGGGGGCCGGCGGTCGGAATAATGAAGCCCAGCGTGTCCGTGCGCCGGCGCTGGAGGTGCTGAGCCGTGACGTTGGGATGGTATCCGAGTCGGTCAGCCATCTCGCGGATGACCGACTTGGTGGCCGGCTTGACGTCTTCGTAGTCATTGAGCGCGCGCGAGACAGTGGTGACAGAGTATCCTGTTTCGCGGGCAATATCCTTGAGTGTGACTGGCATCAGCCCTTGTCTCGGCGAGTAACCGCAGCCCATCGCACTCTGGTTACTCAACATATGGAACCGAACAATGGGACAGCTAGGGAGGGGGTCCGTTCCAAAACGTTTCGGGAACTTGGTTACATTATACCCCAAAACGTTTCGGTTGTCAAGACAGTGCAACTGGAGGGAGGGTCCGACACCGTCACGCTCGGCGAGGCCAATGTCCGGGCGCCGGCCGGCACGGACTTCAGTTATGGGGTGGTGCGGTTATCAATCGTCGAAGTAGGGGAGCACGGTCTCCACATCGCGATAGTCGTCCGTCGGGTTCTGGCCATTGCATCCGATACATTCGCTGTGGCCATACCTGTATCGAAAGAGCCTTGATGGCCGGCCACACCGAGGACATGACCGAATTCTCGGAAAGACGAATAACGCCTGATCGAGGCCAATATAGATCGCCACCTGGTCTGTCTCTGCCAGGTCCATTGTGAGGTCCTCCTTTGAGAAGGGGGCAGGGTTACCCCATACCGGGTTCGCAGCCAGCCGCAGAGAATAAAATCATAGTACGCTCTCGCTCTCTTCGCACCAAAGTCGGCCACATTATACACCCGCAAGCCTGGACCTGACAGGCCAGATTATGAAATTGATGTGAAACATAAAGTTGTTCCTGGACAACTGCTTTGCCCCTATGCGCCCCATCCGCCTTGTTCGACAGCAGCAAAGATGTCGGTGTCGCTGATGATGCCCACAATGACGCCATCGGCCTCAACCGGCAGCCGGCGTATGTTGTTCTCAATCATAACCACGGAGCAGTCGTGGATTTCCGTATCGGGGGAGGCGGTTATCAACGGCGCGGTCATGATTTCACCCACCTCCAGATTGTCCGGGTTTCTGTCCTGAGCCACGACCTTGTTTAGCACATCGTGCTGAGTCATGATGCCCCATCCTTCATCGCCCAGGTCGACCAACACGCTGGAGACCCCTTGTTCTCGCATGAGGTGAAGCGCCCCGGTAACTGCCATCTCGGGTGGCACGGTGATCACCGGACTGGTCATCACGTCGGAGGCCAGACACGGCCGGCCAGCCGGCGGCCCAACCGCCGTGGTGACAACCAGGCGGGTAGGGGCGAGCCGCGCCGGCGGTCGGCGCAGACGCTCCGGCCGACCAACAGCGCGGCGCAGCTCAGCAATGTTGTCTGCCACGGATGCACGCGCGTTGAAGATGGCAGTGCCGGCCACCAGAACATCGGCGCCGGCGGCCACAGCTCTAGGGGCTGTCTTAGGGTTGATCCCGCCGTCGATTTCGATCTCGGCCGGCAGCCCCCTGGTCTCCAGAAGCTGCCGAAGTTCCCTCACTTTGGACAGCGAACTTTCGATGAAGGACTGGCCCCCAAAGCCAGGATTGACCGACATGACCAACACCAGGTTCACATATTCCAGGATCGGCTCGATCAGGCTGATGGGCGTTGCCGGGTTCAGGGCAACGCCGGCCATCGCGCCCGCATCGCGAATCTGGCACACCGTGCGGTGCAGATGCGGGCAAGTCTCCACGTGGACCGTCACCATCTCCGCGCCGGCCCCTACGAAATCGTCGATCAGGTTCTCTGGCGACTCGATCATCAGGTGTACGTCCAGGGGGAGGGCGGTCGCGCCGGCCAGCGCCCGAACGACGGGTACGCCGATGCTGAGGTTGGGGACAAATCGCCCATCCATGACATCCACATGGATGTATTCAGCGCCGGCCTCTTCCGCTTCTCGCACCTGCGCGCCGAGGTAGGCGAAATCTGCGGCCAGAATAGAAGGAGCGATCTTGATCATGGTCCTATTCCTTATGTGCTGTGTGTTGTTGGAGCGGTGTTATGGACTGATACATCGACACGCCCTCGGGTGTTCCCACCACGACAGTGTCCGCCATGTCCAGGAACAAGCCGTGCTCCACAATGCCCGGTTGGGCGCTGAGGGCAATCGCCAGGGCGGAGGCGTCGTCGATGCCGGCAAACTGGCAGTCGATGATGTAGTGCCCACCGTCCGTGAAATACGGCTCACCGTCGGCCGTGCGGCGCAATGTGGGGTTAGCTCCGAGGTTCTCCAGATAGGGGATGTGGAGTTGCCACCCGAAAGGCACGGCCTCCACGGGAAGCGGCGCGTGCACGCCAAGTCGATCCACCAACTTGGAGTCATCTACGACGATGATCAACCGGTGTGATGCAGCAGCAACGATTTTCTCCCGCAGGAGCGCCCCGCCCAGGCCCTTGATGAGGTTCAGGTCGGGATCTACCTCGTCAGCTCCGTCGATGGTCAGGTCCAGGTGGGAGTGCTCATCCAGCGTCGTCAGCGGAATGCCGAACTCACGCGCCAGCCGCGCCGTGGCTTCGGACGTGGGGACGCCGGCAACGTCCCGAAGTTGCCCCGTGCGGATGCGGTCGCCCAGCCGGCGCAGGGCATAGAACACGGTAGATCCCGTTCCCAGTCCCAGGATCATACCATTCTCAACGAACTCGACGGCCTGCTCGGCAGCCTTGCGCTTCGGAATATCCTCTATCACAATAGCTTTGGGTTATAGCATGGATTGGGGAAATGTCAAGTGCCGGCCGTGGAGTGGGATGGCCGTGAGGCGTGAAACGTGAAACGTGAAGCCCGATCATGCAGGAATCCTCACGTTTCAC
>JBHHTZ010000213.1:0-6725 GCA_046753605.1 Anaerolineae bacterium | reverse complement strand
GGTTCTCGACGCCGATCTGCGTCCCGCCAGCTACGACGGCGACACGCCGGCCTCGTCGCGGCCACAGATTCGCCGGCAGGCGCGTGTCGTGCTCAGCAACCCCGACATGCTCCATGCCGGCATCCTGCCCCACCACACGAAGTGGTTCGACCTGTTCAGCCACCTGCGCTTCGTCGTGCTGGACGAGATTCACGCCTATCGCGGCGTTTTCGGATCTCACGTGGCCAATGTGATTCGCCGGCTGCGCCGCATCGCCCGCTTCTACGGCAGCGATCCCCAGTTCATCTGCTGCTCGGCCACCATCGCCAACCCGGTGGAACTGGCCACCCGTCTCACCGAGGTCCCGGTCACGCTCATCGACGACGACGGGTCCCCCAAAGGCGAACGCCACTTCATCTTCTACAACCCACCCATCGTAGACCGCCAACTGGGCATCCGGCGCAGTGCCATGCTGGAAGCCCAGCAATTGGCCCAACTGTTCCTCGCAGCCGACGTACAGACGATTGTGTTCACCCGTGCCAGGCAGACGACAGAGTTGTTGTTACGGTATTTGCAGACGTCGGTGGAAGGAACTCGGGGGAACTTGGGGGAACTCGGGGGAACTCAGGGGAACTCAGGATCGCGGATCGAAGAGACAATTGACAATTCACAATTGGCAATTCACAATTCACAATTGGTCCGCGGTTATCGCGGCGGCTATCGCCCTCACGAGCGCCGCGAGATCGAGGCCGGCCTCCGAGACGGCTCTATTCGCGGCGTTGTCAGCACCAATGCGCTGGAGCTGGGCATCGACATCGGCCGGCTCGACGCCTGCCTGATGGCCGGCTATCCGGGCACCATCGCCAGCACGTGGCAGCAGGCGGGGCGCGCCGGCCGGCGGGCAGGGGTGTCGGCGGCGGTGTTGGTGGCCGGCGCCGGCCCACTGGACCAGTACATCGTCACCCATCCCGGCTATTTCTTCGAGCAATCGCCGGAGCACGGCCTCATCAACCCCGACAACCTGCTGATCCTGCTGGACCACATCCGATGTGCTGCCTTCGAGCTGCCCTTCACTGCCGGCGAACCCTTCGGCCAGGCGACCCCGCACGACATCCCAGATCGGCATTATTCGACGGACACCGGCGCAGAGACGACGCGGGACATCCTGGACTATCTGGCGGATGCCGGCGAACTACATCGCGTGGGTGACACCTACTACTGGATGTCCGAGAGCTATCCGGCCGAAAGCGTGAGCCTGCGCAGCGCCGGCCCGGACAACGTCGTCATCGTCGATGCTGGCGATCCTGAGCAAGTTCAAGCCCTCGGCACGATTGAGCGCCGGAGCGCGCCGCAAATGGTACACCAGGGTGCGGTCTACTTGCACGCCGGGAACACCTACCTGATCGACCAACTGGATTGGGAGGCCGGCCAGGCTTTCGCGCGCGCCATCGATGCCGACTACTACACCCGCGCCAGCGTCAGCGTGGACGTGCGGCCGGTGGACACGTTTGAGGAGACAGTCGCTGCCGGCGCGACCGTCGGGTACGGTGAGGTGGAGGTTACGAGCAAGGCCACCAGCTTCCGCAAGATTCGCTTTTACACGCAGGAGACGCTGGGTTGGGGCGAGATCAACCTCCCCGAGCAGACGATGTTAACCACCGGCTACTGGTTCGTCCTCAGCGAGGAGACGGTGGAGCAGTTGCGGGAGGCCGGCTGGTGGCAGTTCGACCCTGTCGGCTATCGTGGACCGAATTGGCAGCAGCAGCGGGACGCGGCGCGGGCGCGGGATGGCTTCCGCTGCCGGCACTGCGGCGCTCCGGAGCGCCCCGACCGCCAGCACGACATCCACCACCTGCAACCCTTCCGCGACTTTGGCTACGTGCCAGGTCAGAACGAGCGCTACCGCGCGGCCAACCAGCTCGACAACCTGATCACGTTGTGTCGCGTGTGCCACCGCCAGGCGGAGAACGCGCAACGCTTTCAGGGCGCACTCACGGGGTTGGGGCACGTCCTGGGTCACGTAGCGCCGCTATTCCTGATGTGCGACTATCGGGACATCGGCATCCAGGCGGAGTCCCAGGCGGCCTGGAGCAAACGACCGACGGTGACGATCTACGAGCGAGTGCCGGCCGGCGTCGGCTTCAGCGAGGCGCTGTTTCGGTTGCATGGCCGGCTGCTGACCACCGCCCAGGAGCTAATCCGAGACTGCCCCTGCGGCCGTGGCTGTCCATCCTGTGTCGGCCCGGTGGACGAGGTGGGCGAAGATGCCAGGGCGTATACGCTGGCGATTTTGGCGGAGCTACTGGCAGATTCGACTAGTGCACGCTTTGGACCAGTTTAATGTTTACCCTAAGCCATTCGTTTACCAACCTTTGCACGTCGAGATCCTTCTCATCTGCAAGCCTGGTCATAAAGTCATCTACATCTGGGTCAAGGTAAACCGGAAAGCTGAAGACGGCGTCAGGATTGTAGAATTTGCCACGTTCGCCCGCGGGGGCTTGCAACTTGCCGCCATGAGCCTGCCGGAGGGTTGGCCGATGTGAATTCTCAAGTACTGATTATACGCAAAGCGGTGGCGGTGAGCAAGTCGCTACGAGTGCGGGGATATCGCAATAAGTCTCAATCACAGACTTATGGCGCTATCCCCGTCCGGTTCGCGGTATTGTCAGTTTACCCAAACTGAGGTAAAATTGGCATACAGATACCGTGTTCTCCCGAATTCGACAATCCTGATCCAGCGTCAATGGTTGAATAGGTGAGCCATGCAAGCAGTAACAGTGGAACTACCAAGCCCATTGCTTGATCGCGTGCAGAGACGGGCCGAGCGATCACGCCGCTCCCTGGAAAGTGAGCTTGTCTCGCTGATCGCCGATGGACTGTCAATTGTGCCGGAGGACAAGCCTTTGCCAGTGTATGACGAGATTGTCAACCTGATTGCCAGGGGCGCTCCCCCCCAGGAACTCGCCAATTTTCGTCTGTCCCCTGAGGCACAGGCCCGTGCCCGCGAGTTGCTGGCACGCAACCAGGCGGGGACACTATCAGCAACCGAACAGGCAGAGCTTGACCTATATACCCAGCTCGAACATCTCCTGGGCCTCATCAAGGTACGCGCCCAGCAGCTCCTGGCGGACAGCGAATGACCCGCTATGTACCTGCACCGCTTCGCGATCTGGTTATTGAACGAGCGAAAGGGCGCTGCGAGTACTGCCTGATTCATGAGGACGACGCAATCATCAGCCACGAAGTTGACCATGTTATCGCGGAGAAGCACGGTGGCCCATCAACAGCAGAGAATCTCGCATTCGCGTGCTTTCCGTGCAACCGCTATAAGGGCAGTGACATTGCATCTGTTGATCCCCTCAGCGGGGAGATACTGCCTCTGTACAATCCACGTGTCGATCACTGGAGCACCCACTTCGCGAACGAGAACGGCATTATACGTCCCCTGAGCAACATCAGCCGCGCCACAGTGCATCTTCTGAAACTGAACCTGCCTGAGCGGGTCCTGCGCCGGCAGGGATTGATCTCCCTCGGGCGCTGGCCAGAATAGGCGTTGTGCTGCATAGATGAAGAAGGACGTGGTAGGGGCGAGGCGGGTCGGAGAGCGGGGTTGTGTGTGCCTGCGGACCATCAATCCGACCTGCCTCGCCCCTACAGGGCCGGCCTTCGCACTGGAAATGGGGACTTGCCGGCCTATCCTTCCGCCTGCTGCTGCACAGCCTGCAACTCCACGTGAATCTTGATCTCGTCGCTCACGAGCCAGCCGCCACCCTCCAGAGGCACGTTCCAGGTCAACCCGAAGTCTTTGCGGCTCAGCGACGTATCTCCGCTGAAGGCGTAGCGCTGGTTGCCCCACGGGTCCTTGTGCGGGCCTTCGTAAGTCGCGTCCAACACGATTTCGCGTGTCACATCCTTGATGGTCAGGTCGCCGGCGATCTTGAACCGGTTGCCATTCGCCGGCTCGATGCGTGTGCTTTTGAACGTCAAAGTCGGGTAATTCTCGACGTCGAAAAAGTCCGGCGAGCGCAGATGACCATCGCGGTCGTCGGCGCCGGTTGTGATGCTGGCAGCGTTGACCGTCCCTTCGACGGACGATTTCGTAATGTCATCCTCGTTGAGGTTCAGCGTGCCGTCGAACTCCTGAAAGTGTCCGCGAACGGTCGTGAACATCATGTGCTTTGCTGAAAACTCGAGCAGCGAGTGTGTAGGATCAATTCCCCAAGACATTGTGACCTCCTGTTGAAGTTTGTGGAAACACGGTTGACTCACCCAATCTGATGGTTGATGAAAGTTGAGGAACGCTTCAACGCTCCGCTCTGTTGCGGCATCACCTCCTTGATTCAATATTTCCAGAAGTATCGAACTACTTGCACAAAAAACGCTCCCGGCAAAGGGATAGTGCTATGTTTCTTACGTGGTGACGGGAGCTTCCACGTGAGCGGGGTCGAAGCCAGGCAGGAACCGATCCAGAGTGGGCCGGTTGAGGCGATACCAGACGTGCAGGCCGTCCTTGCGGGATTGGACCAGGCCGGCCCGCTCCAACACGCGGTAGTGGTGTGACAGCGCCTGCGGCGTCAGATCGAACCGCGCGCCAAAGTCGCCGCAGCCCAGCTCGTCGGCCTGGCACAGCATACGCACCATCTCGTAGCGCGTCGGGTCGGACAGCGCCTTGAAAACCAGAATCGCCTGCTCGGTAAACTTGGACATGGTTGACTGCCTACTTCGAAGATCGTGGAAGTAATTGTACTTGGAATGGGCCGGCCTGTCAAACCGTGACTCGTTGAGTGCTTCGCTCTCGCCACTGGAGCGCATACAGCTTGAAGTATGCGCCACCGCGCGCCAGCAACTCGTCGTGCGTTCCCTCCTCCACGATGCGGCCATCGTCGATCACCACGATGCGGTCGGCCTTGGTGATGGTGGACAGGCGGTGGGCGATGACGAAGGCCGTACGGCCCTCCAGCAGGCGCTCCAGCGCCCGCTGGATCACCAACTCAGTCTGCGTGTCCACCGACGAAGTTGCCTCGTCCAGGATCAGGATGCGCGGGTTGGCCAGGAGGGCGCGAGCGAAGGCGATGAGCTGGCGCTGGCCGACCGACAGGTGGACGCCGCCCTCGCCCACCACGGTGTCGTACCCCTCGGGCATCTGCGTGATGAACGCGTGGGCGCCCACGGCTTCGGCAGCAGCCATCACGTCCCGGTCGTCGGCTCCCAGCCGGCCATACCGGATGTTGTCGGCGATGGCGCCGTTGAACAGGAAGGTCTCCTGGAGCACCACGCCCATCTGCCGGCGCAGCGACTGTAGCGTCACGCGCCGGATGTCGCGCCCGTCGATGGTGATGCGCCCGCGGTCGATCTCGTAGAAGCGGGCCAGCACGGCCACCAGGCTGCTCTTGCCGGCCCCCGTCTCGCCCACCAGCGCCACCGTTTCCCCCGGCTCCACCCGCAGGTTGATCTCCTTCAGCACCGGCTCGCCGTCGTAGCCGAACCACACGTGCTCGTAGACGACCTCGCCGTCGATGGCCGGCAGCTCGTACGCGTCGGGATGATCCTGGATGAGCGGCTCACGATCCAGTAACTCGAAGATGCGCTCGCCGGCTGCCATCGTCGATTGGAGGGTGTTGTAGCGCCGTGCCAGATCGCGGATGGGGTCGAAGAAGCGGTCGATGTAGAGCACAAAGGCGTAGAGCGTGCCGGCGGTCAGCAGCGTGGTCGCGCCCAGAATCTGGAGCCCGCCGTAGGCGACCACCAGCGCCACCGCCGCTGAGCCGATCACGTCCACCGACGGGAAGAAGACGGACGACAGCCACGCCGCTTCCAGGTTCGACTCCAGGTGATCGGCGTTCAGTCCGACGAAGTGCTCCAGGTTGCGCTGCTCCCGCGAGAACGCCTTCACCACGCGAACCCCCGTGATGCTCTCGTTCAGGTTGGCGTTCACCGAGGCCAGTCGCCGGCGAATCTGGCGGTAGCTGTCCCGCGCCCGGTCGCGCCACCATGTGGTGACCAGAACCATCACCGGCAGCGTGAGAAACACCAGCGCGGACAGCCGCGCGTTCATTGAGAGCATGGCGAAGATGATGCCGACCAACAGAAAGATGTCGCGGAAGGTGCCGACGACGGCCCAGGTGACGAAATCTTGCAGTACGCCCACATCGGAGATGAGGCGTGAGATGAGCCGGCCCACGGCGTAGCGGTCGTAGAAGCTGAGGTCCAGGCGCTGCAAGTGCTGAAACAGTTGGTTGCGCACCTCGTAGATGATCTCGGCGCCCACCCGTGCCATGATGTACAGCCGTACCCGCGCTACCTGCCACGCCACGAATCTGGCGAGCACGAACAGCCCCACCAGCACGGCCAGAAGCTGTGTCGGCTGGCCGGCCAGGTTCTGCAAAACAGCCGGCAGCTCCTGTCCCGAAGACAGCGCCTGGCTCAGCACGCCGTCGATGGCCCAGCGGATGATGTACGGGCCGGCCAGGGCCGCCGCCGACTGCACAGCCATCATGATCAACGCCAGAGCGATGGACCGCTTGTGGGGCGCCATGTACGCCAGCAGCCGGCGCATGATGTGCGGGTCGTAGGCCTTGCCCAGCACGTCGTCGTCGGGCAGCCAGTCTTGCTTGACCTGCGGCTCTTTCTTCTTGCGTCTTTGCTTGCCAGTCTTGTTCGTCATGCCTCGCGTTTCGGCAGTTGATGAAGTTTGAGAAAATAATCCGGTAACAGCGCACTGCTTCTCAGCCATCGCCCGCACGGGC
>JBHHTZ010000212.1:0-6751 GCA_046753605.1 Anaerolineae bacterium | reverse complement strand
GAGGATCGGTGTCGGGGTGGCGGTGGGAGTCCGGCTTGGGGTGGAGGTCGCGGAAGCCGCGGGTGTCGGCTCGGTCCGGCGCCACCCGTTGGCGACAAGGGGCAGGTACGCCGCGCCTGTGTCAGCTTGAACTGTAGGTGTTGGCGCGTCGGATATTGGGTATTGGGTATTCGGCTTCGCCAGGGCGACAAGGCCGGCCAAGGGAAAGAAGACTGAAAGGGACAGAATGGCTCGCCTGCGCATGTTGTCGCCTCCACAGTGGGTGGATGATGATGAGCTGTCACTACTCAACCGTCGGTCTGACCGGGCGAACGGCAAAGTCAAATATACAGGTCCTGAGGCGGTTTGCAAAATCCGGCTTTCCACACTTGACGAATCGGCCCGACTGGCATATAGTGTGACACCATGGGATGGTTCCCCACGACCACTCGATATGACAATGAATCTGGGGATTGACCGAATTCGCTGAATCCTCGGATTCGCTGTCATATGCGCGGACGGCCAGGATCAGAAAGGGATTGCTATGCAGACCTCGCTAAACATCGCCGATGCGGAGTTTCAGGCCCGATGTGACCGGTTGTTGGAGCATCTGAAAGGCCGGCAACTGGCCGGCGTCGTCCTGTTCGACCGTCACTACATCCTCTACTACACCGGCTTTGCCTTCATCCCGACCGAGCGCCCCATCGGGTTTGTGTTGAACGCGCAGGGCGAGAAGGCTCTGTTCGTGCCTCGGCTGGAGGTGGAGCACGCCAAGGCCCACGCGCTGGTCGATCGGGTGGACCACTATCTGGAATATCCATATGATCCTCATCCCATGGAGCTGTTCAAGCAGACCCTCGACGAGATGGACGTCGGCGGCGCGTTCGGGGTGGACACCGACGGCTACCCGTGGATGCTGGGCTATCGCGGCCCCAGCCTGAGCGAGCTGACCGGTGGCCGGCCCACCCGCGTGGCCGCCTTCATCGAGGCGCAGATGATGATCAAGAGCCCGGCTGAGCTGGGCCTGATCCGCGAGAGCGTGAAGTGGGGACACCTGGCCCACGTGCTGCTCCAGCGATACACGAAAGTCGGGGCGAGCGAGACGGAGGTGAGCCAGCGCGCCAGCATGGAGGCGACGCTGACTATGCTCGACACCATCGGCCCCATCTACCAGGCCCAGAGCCCGTTCTTCGACGGCGCCAGCGCCGGCTATCGGGGGCAGATCGGTCGCAATGCGGCGATCCCGCACGCCATGGCCAACAACATCACCTTCCAGGCCGGCGACGTGCTGGTCACAGGGGCCGGCGCGCCGGTCTGGGGCTATCATTCGGAACTGGAGCGCACCATGATCATCGGGCCGGCCACCGACGAGCAGCAGCGCATGTTCGATCACATGGTCGCGCTGCAAGACACCGCCTTCGCCGCCATGCGGCCGGGCGCCACCTGCGCCGATGTGGACCGGGCAGTGCGCGACTACTACGAGAAGCACGATCTCATGTCGTACTGGCGACATCACACCGGCCATGCCATCGGGTTGCGCTACCACGAAGGCCCCTTCCTGGACATCGGCGACGCCACCCCGCTCCAGCCGGGCATGGTGTTCACCGTGGAGCCGGGCCTGTATGCCCCCGACCTGGGCGGCTTCCGCCACTCCGACACCGTCGCCATCACCGAGGACGGCATCGAGATTATGACCTACTACCCGCGCGATTTGGAGAGTCTGACTTTGCCGGCCTGAAGAAGCCGGAGAGGAGTGAAATGTGACAGTAAAACAACTGGTTCCGGGCTTGTACACAATCCCACTCGGCCCTGTCAATGCTTTTCTGATCGACTCAGATGAACTGACGCTGATCGATACCGGGTACGGCAAGGACGCCGAGAAGATACTGGAGGCTGTGCGCTCCGTTGGCCGGCAACCCGGCGACGTACAGCACATTCTGGTGACGCACTGTCACCCAGACCATGCCGGCAGTCTGGCAAGGTTGAAGCAGGTCACCGGCGCGCCGGCCTACATGCACCCGGCGGACGCGGCAATAGTCAGGACGGGTAAGGTGCCGCCGCATCTCAAACCAGCGCCTGGCCTCATCAACAACATCCTGTTCCGAGTGTTAATCGGCTTCGGCCCGGCCGAGTATGACGCGGCTGAGATCGAGCACGAGGTCCAGGATGGTGATGAGTTGACCGTCGCCGGCGGCATCCGAGCGATTCACGTGCCAGGCCACTGTGCCGGCCAACTGGCGTTTCTGTGGCCGGAGCACGGCGGGGTGCTTTTCGCGGCCGACGCTGCCAGTAACATGCTGGGTTTTGGCTACAGCCTCGGGTACGAGGATATTGAAGAGGGCAAGCGTAGCCTGGCGAAAATTGCAGCGCTGGATTTCGAGATCGCGTGCTTTGGACACGGGAAAGCGATCGTGCAAGGGGCATCGAGCCGATTCAGACGAAAATGGGCGACGCCGGGAGCGTAGCAGAATCCGACATGGATATTGGATATTGGATATTGGATATTGGTACTTGCAGGACAATATCCAATATCCAATATCCAATATCCAATATCCAATCTCTATCAAGCTCAAAGGAGTTAAACTGTGAAATCTTTCAAAATCGCCGCCGTACAGACAGCACCCGTGTTTCTTGACCGCGAGGCGACCGTCGCCAAAGCCTGCGAGCTGATCGCCGAAGCGGCGCAGAACGGCGCTCGCCTGGTCGTCTTCCCCGAAGCCTTCATCCCCACTTACCCCGACTGGGTGTGGGCCATTCCGCCCAGCCAGGGCCGGCTGCTCAGCGAGATCCACGCCGAGCTGGTGGACCAGTCTGTGGCGATCCCCGGTCCGACCACGGAACAGTTGGGCGAGGCGGCTAGAGAGGCCGGCGTCTACGTGGTGATGGGCGTGAACGAGCGCAACGTCGAGGCCAGCAACGCCAGCCTGTACAACACCCTGATCTACATCGACGCCGAGGGCAAGCTGATGGGCAAGCACCAGAAGCTGGTGCCCACCGCCCCCGAGCGCATGGTGTGGGCCCCAGGAGACGGGAACACTCTGGACGTATACGACACCGAAATCGGCAAAATCGGGGGCCTCATCTGCTGGGAGAACTACATGCCCCTGGCGCGCTATGCCATGTTCGCCTGGGGTGTGCAGCTTTACCTGGCCCCCACCTGGGACCGGGGCGAGCCCTGGCTCTCCACCCTGCGCCACATTGCCAAAGAGGGCCGGGTGTACGTGGTCGGCTGCGCCATCGCCATGCGCACCGACGACATCCCCGACCGGTATGATTTCAAGGCCCAGTACTACGCTGACGCCCCTGAGTGGATCAACAAAGGTGACAGCGCCATCGTGAACCCCGACGGCAAGTTCATCGCCGGCCCGCTGCACAAGGAACAGGGGATTCTCTACGCCGAGATCGACCCGCAGCAGATGCGCGGATCCAAGTGGAACCTGGACGTAGCCGGCCACTACGCCCGCCCCGACGTGTTTCAGCTCACGGTGCGCAAGGAGCCGCGCCCGATGATCACCGTGGATGAATGGCCGGCGACGGAGGTGGAAGCGGACAGTGCCGAGTGAGGGGGAACACCGATGATTCACGAATTGAGTCAACCCCAAATCCCGAAAAGAGTTCGCCGGCAACCGAAAAGCTTGGGGCGTCGGCCCCGACGCTCAGAATCTTGTTTGACAAACTTATGTCCACATCAAAACTGGTACTCGTCACCGGCGCCACCGGAAACCAGGGCGGCGCCGTCGTTCAGGCGTTAATAGCCCAGGGGCATCAAGTTCGCGCTCTGACGCGGAATCCTGCCTCGCCGGCTGCTAAACGACTGAGTGAGCAAGGGGTAGAGATCGCGGTCGGTGACTTCACTGACCGTGATTCTTTGGTGCGCGCAGCACGCGGCGTTGACACCGTTTATGCGATGAGCACACCCTTTGAACAGGGTGTTGAGAAAGAAATCGCCCAGGGCATTGCCATGGCGGATGCCGCCAAAGCGGCTGGGGTCGGCCATCTTGTCTTCAGTTCGGTCGCCAGCGCAGACCGCGCGACCGGCATTCCGCATTTTGACAGCAAGTATGAAGTCGAAAAGCATATTCTGTCATCCGGTGTGCCCTACACGATCATTGCACCGGTCTTCTTCATGGATAACTTGTCGCAGCCCTGGCAGTTACCAGACCTGCGTCAGGGCAAGCTCGCCATGGCACTGCCGGCCTCGCACCCGTTGCAACAAATCGCCGTGGCCGACATCGGGGCTTTCGCCGCAGCGGTCATTGAGCGTCGCGACACCGTCCTCGGTCAACGCATTGATATCGCCGGCGATGAGCTAGCCGGCGACGAAGCAGCGGCCATCTTGTCCAGGGTGACCGGCCGCGAAATCCGCTATGAGGGGTTTCCACCAGACGGCTGGCGCGCCCAGAGCGAAGATATGGCGCTGATGTTCGAGTGGTTCGCCAGCACAGGTTATACTGTCGATATCAACGGCCTGCGCCGCAATTTCCCAGAAGTCAAGTGGCATGATTTCGAGGCCTGGGCCCGTACGCAGGATTGGAGTGTCCTGGACAGTTGAGGGCTGCACCTGGCAATCATCACGGCGATGGTAGTCTCCCTGCCAAGTGTTGCTGAATAACTATCCACCGCACATAACAACGAATCGGTAGGGTTTGCCGAATCCGAGGCACCAATTCGGTAAACCCTCCGGATTCGGTGTCATATTTCTGCACGATCCAGCCGGCAACACCCAAGAGGAAGACCAGCAATCCGGTAAATCCCGTAAATCCGCTGTTATTTCGAGTAGGTGCGGGAGGTAGCCGGCGCGTTCCCTCCAGCCTGATTACTCCTATTCTGGCCGTAGCGCTCGGCTCAACCGCACATAACTGTCGTATCTCAAGTCGCTGATCTGCCCCACCTCCACCGCCTCTTTGATGGCGCATCCTGGCTCATGGGTGTGGCTACAATCCAGGCGAAACTTGCATCGCCCGACATAGGGGCGCATTTCACGGAATAGACCGACCAAATCCGAGCTATCAGTCTCCCACAGGCCAAAGGTCTTGATGCCCGGCGTATCGACAACGCTCCCACCACCATCCAGCGGGAACATCTCCAGATGACTGGTGGTATGCTTCCCTTTTCCGGTCGCCTGACTGATTTCTCTTACGCGCAGACCAAGACCCGGCTGAACGGCATTGAGCAAGGTTGTCTTACCCACACCGGACATGCCCACGAGGACTGAGACCTGTCGCTCGATCGTCTGGCGAAAGTCGGCCACGCCCTCGCCGGTGACGGCGCTGGTCAGTACCACGGGATAGCCAACGTCCTCGTAGATTTGCACTGTTTTCCGCAGACGTTGCCTCTTCGCCAGGTCCATCTTGGTGATACAGATCAGGGTGGGAATGCCGGCCTCCTCAGCCGCCGCCAGGTAGCGATCCAACAGGCCCCACTTGGGCTTGGGCTGAGCGGCGGCCACGATGGGCACGAACTGATCCACATTGGCCACAATGACCTGCTCCAATGGCTTCGGGCCGGCGGCGTAACGAACCAGCTTGTTCCTGCGGGGCAGAACTTCCTTGATCATGCCCGTGCCATCGCCGGCATCCTCGAAACGGACCACATCGCCGACGGCAACCGGATCGACCCTCTTGATCTCCTCCACTGAACGTACCCGCCGGAGCGTTCCAGACGATGGATCGGAGATCGGGTAGATGAGATCCTTGCGGAGTCTACTAGAGATCGCACAGACGACGGTTCGGTCACCGCTCTGGACGAAGTAGTGACCTCGATGCTTCTTGAAGACCACACCCTGGTTTGGTTGATCGGCGCGCAGCAATTCCCGTTTTAGCATTATCGTCACGTGGCATAGGTTCGTGGTGGCGACTTTAGTCGCTGGTTACGCACCACAAACGACTAAAGTCGTTACTACGAACTCCATAATGGGAATTGCTGGGGACAAGGTTTTGAGCCACCTCCAGAGGCCAGGCGATACTGAAGCCGGTACAGAGAGAAGCGATAGACACCTGACTGACGCCTGCACCGGCACAGGTGTCCGGTTGTGGCATCGCGAACGCCCGGGCCAGGTATTGCTGGCGCACAAAGGGTGTGCGCCCATCCCGCGTTCGGCGGCTCCCCCGCTGTTCGTCCCCCACTTCCAACAGGCGCAGGCGGCGTCCTGAGGACCCTCCCGAGCTTGTCGAGGGGCCTGTCGAAGGGAAAAGCAGCAACAGACTGCGCACCAGCGGTATGTGCCAGGTGTGGGTCAGATGCTGCCACTGGATCGGCCTGGGTCTGCCGTTGGCCGGCCTCCCCATCCCCCGCCGTGGCCGGCGCCGGCCTTCGGCCGCCAGCATCACCACCTGCGGGGGACAGGTGATCCAGCCCGCCTGACTCTCCGGCATCCGGCCCAGCAGCGCCAGGACCAGGATACTGAGCACCACCAAGGCATGCAGACGAGCCTTTGCCAGTTGAACAATTGCGCGTTTTGTGCTAAACTGCATCTGAGCCAACCTCCGCGAAACAGGGAACGAAACACTCTTGGGGAGAGATTGTACCCTGTTTCGCCGGTTGGCTCAAACTCATTATGGGCAGATGCCAGCCCCTTTTTCGCCCCTTCTACGGAGCCCGATGCCCCATTTTGCCTATCTGGAGGTCCCTAGCTTGATACGCTCACGCTCGGCAATTATCCTCAATTCTCAACGAACAAAGGCACAAACCTGAACTGATTGACATCCACCAATCCCTGATCGGTGAGTTTCAGCTCGGGGATGACTTCGAGGCCGACGAAGGAGAGGGCCAT
>JBHHTZ010000211.1:0-6751 GCA_046753605.1 Anaerolineae bacterium | reverse complement strand
AACTCGGGCAACGAGTGCAGCAGTGTGGAGATTTGGTACAAGGAGCAGGGTGACTGCCTGCGGTCGACCGTGCAGACCATCGGCGCTGTTGCGCCCGGCGAGTCGGTGCGAATCACACCCGATGGCATCCCGATTGGCAGCCAGGGGTCGGCGTGGATTCGCGCCAGCCAGCCGCTGGGGATTATCGTGGATAACCGGGGGCGCGATTTGCTGATGAGTTACCGCGCCGTGCCGGCTGATTCGGCCGGCGCCGATTTCACAGCCGGCGCTTTCGTCAACTACGCACCGCTGATCTATCGCGAGTTCAACGGCTGGAATACCGGCATCCAGGTGCAAAACCTGTCCAGCACGTTCACGGCCAAGGTGAAAGTGACCTTCCTGGACCACAGCGGCAACCCCATCACGACGGTGGCCGATTGGGTGTGTCCGCGCGGGAGCCAGACGTTCTTCTTGCCGGCTATCAACCAGTTGCCGGGCCGCTACGCCGGAGCAGCGGTCGTCACGTCCCAGGGCTGGTTTTCGCCGGGCGGGCCGGCGGTCGACGCGCCGCGCGTGTCGTCGGTGGTAAACCTGATCAACTACACCACCGGCCAGGCGATTGCGTACAACGCCCTGACACCACAAGAGTCGCAGGGCGTTGGAGCCGTGGGGATTCCGCTGCTGCTCCAGAATCGCCGGGGGATTACGTCCGAGGTGGCCATCCAGAACCTGAACCCCAACGCCGGCTCTACCACGTTCCGGTTCAGTATCTACAGTCCAAATGGCCTCATTGAGGGATTCTGCTTCACGCTGAGCCGTGGGCAGATCATCTACTTCGACCTGGCCGACATTCGCACTCTGAATCCGGGCTTCCGTGGTTCGGCGGTGATTACGGTCACGTCAAGCGGCCAGCGCGGCGAGCCGGCCATCGGCGCGGTGATGGTCGAGCGCGGCACGTGGCCGGGCGATCAGTCGAAGGCCACGGAGGGGTTTCCCATTGCGATGCCGGCTCCTCCTCCGCTTCCGATTGGGTGTCCGTAGTTCATCAGAAACGCACCCACCTAGCATCCTCGTCAGCCGAAAGCCAGGTCGCTGTCTCTACAGCAGTAACTCTCTGGCGAATTGCCGCACAGCGCGAGCCGTCTGCAATGCCTCCTTTGCTTCATCTGGAGTTGGATCCTCACCGGGGTAGCGCACCTGTACAGCGTAAGCAGCCAATCTCTGTAGCAAGTCCTGATCCACCGGGACGATGATACCGCTCTGATGGCATAAGTCGCTCAAAGCAGCCAGATCATGGGTCCTGGGAAACGGCTGGTTTCGGGCAACCAGAAGAGCTTTAAGGTACTTCTCAGCACATTGCTGGGCGTGAAAGGTTGCGCCGTAAGTCAGAGGCAGTTTGTGCCGTAGGGCTGATCGGGCGAGAGTGTAGTCTTCCTCTGCTCGAGCAACCCATGCGAGTGGATCAGTCGGATCGCTCATACAACATCCGTCCCTGGGTTACAATCTCGCATATGAAGAAGTCCCCCTTCTCCAATGCACGATCGATTTCGTCCGGTGTCTTCACCAGAATATCTAGTGGGAACGGCCGTGGCCGGAGGAGTCGCGAAATAGCCAGGTAGCGTTCCGCAGGCCGGGCGCTCGTCTCCATGATCACCAGCAAATCTACATCGCTATCATCCGTCGGTATGCCGTACACGTATGACCCGAAGAGGATAATCTTCTCAGGTTGCAGCTCGGCAATGATACGGCGGACAATCTCGTCCAGCGCCTCCTCGGTCACTGGGGCGAAGCCAGGCGGTTGCACTTCCGCGACCAGTTGGGCGCCACCGGCCGGCCAAAGGGGTTTATCCATAGATGTATCCTCCACATACGTTGTCAAGCCCAGTCACCAGGTGTTTCCCGAAGCAAATACTCTACATCCGAGTATACCAGGGACAATAGTCTTTCGTCAACTTCACTATCGGACACTTTGCATGACAGTGCATTCGGGGAAAGCAATCTGGCACACGCAGACGATTCCCCCCCCTCTGAACAACGTCGGTGGGGCGTTAGCGCCGGCCAGTCACCGCACGATGATCCATTTCCTGCTGTATCTCGGCCGCGGTGGCGCCAGGGACACGTTCCACGGTGGCGCCGCTGGCTCGCAAGATATTCTCCACCTCTTCAGACACCGGCGCCTCAGCATTGGGGCTGCCGATGATGGTGATGCGGCGCGATTTGGTCTTGGGGCTGGCCATCATGGCGTGGTCGTGGGAGAAGCCCAGCGTCACGCGGAAACGCTGCAAATAGGCTTTCAACGCTTCGATCCACGTCCACGGCACGATGCCCTCGACCGTTTGTCCGAGCAGCAGGTAGTGGAAGTCGAAGCCTTCGCCGACATCGAAGAGACTGTCCAGGAATGCGTCCATCGGGAAGCCAAGGGGGTCGGTTTTGCCGCGTCCTGCGTAGCCGGCGATCCACTCGTGGGTCACAACGTTGTCGCGCACAATCCCGTACTTCTTGACGAGATACTGGCATAGCTTCAGCGCCGCGTCCACCTGGGCATCGGGCCAGGGGTCGACGCCGTCGTTGCGATTCACCATCTCGATGCCGATGCTGAAGTCGTTGATGTCCGGCCGGCCTTTCCAGAAGCTCTCGCCGGCGTGCCAGGCACGATCCGCCTCCTTGACCATCTGAAACACCCCGCCCTCTTTGCCCACCACGTAGTGCGCCGACACGCCGCTGCTGGTGTGCGCGAACCCGCTCAGTGTGGCGTCCAGACCGATGACCGTGGCGTGCAGCACGATCATGTCGGGAGGCTGGATCGGACGCTGGTTGAAGTTGGGGGAGGGTTGCCAGGTTGCTTGAGGGTACTCAGCAGACATTGTGTCCTCCTTGACTTGGGGCGATTCTATTCTCTTGCGGGCGGGTCAGGTGAGGGTATTATAACCTGCCAAGACGGGTGCTGTCAACGGGGGTCTGGCAGGCTCGCGCAGCGGTTCCGAAAACATCCGTCCGTTTCGCGGCGCAAGCCCCCCGGTTCGTACGCGGAACCCTGAGTGATGGAGAAAACAGGAAGTTCAGGGACACATCAGGCAGCCAACAGCTCCTCACACTCACGGATCATGCGGGTCTGCTCCGCTCGATCCGCTGTGTCACTGTCTGCGTCCCCTTCGATGATGTGAATACCCATTCTGTCTTTGGCCTTTGCCAGGACCTGGCGAAATTCCACGGCGAGGTCGTCACCCAAGAGGGCATCGAAGATGTCGGCCGATATCCGAGCATCCAGCTCCAGAGAACCGATCTGCTTCTTCCAGCTCTGTAGCCGCTCGCGGCGGAACGCCGAGGGGGCGATGTGACTCCAGCGGGTAGTGCCCTCGAAACTGAACTCGCACTGGGTGCATTCCAGAGCTTTCACCTGGGCGACAGCGCCCAGGGCCTCGCTGTGGCGTATTCTGTCTTGCGCTTCAAGTTCACCGACGCGGCACTGGGGACAGGCCGGCCCGGATCGCCATTTCAGCTCCACTAACGCCCGAAGGCGGTTGATTTCCGGCGTCAGGCTAGGATCGGGCAGGGGGAGGTCTGTGTGCTCCTGGCAGAACATGTAGACTGCATCACACTCATCACACAGCCAGTGCAGACATCGACTGTCGGGGCACTGAATGCCGGCGGGTTCCCCACAGTAATCACAGGTATGCTTCGCGTTCACCAGAGTTTCCAACCTTCCTCCCCGAGGTGGTCGGAGCCATCCCCAGGGTTTAACAAATCACCGTTCAACTAACAGACTATTACCCGGCGTGACCTGATCCTGCAAGAATGCCGGCCTCTACGACGGGCCGGCGGCCCTTTGAGCCATCTGGTTCTTGACGGGTTGATCATGTGATTTGCGAACGCGCCGCCTTCTTACGTACTTTTGATTACATTGGGGGCCAACAGGTCCCTTGTCGGGGGACACACCCACCTACTCCTTCGGCTCCAGACCGAACGGGGCAAATGGGTTGGGGGCGCCGAGGGGCGAGCCGGCGCGGGTTTCTAGCTCCAGTTCGAGAATAATCTCAGGTTTGCTGTACGATTTCGGTGTTTCTGGTCGGGGTTCGAGGCACAGACTTGCTGTGCCAACCAAAGTGGCCGCGGTGTGTGTCATACTCCCCCCTCCTCGTAAGATCTTCCCCTGGCGGGCGTGCGAAGGCTCTTAACTTTTGCGACATCTCTTGACGAGTGGCGTAGGTCGCCAGCACGAGCAGAGATTTGCAGATGGTACAACGTTGTTTTCAGCCGGCAGATACGGTCTCCGCCGGCATTTCGCGCCCTCCACATCACAGTCCATAGTTGATCATTGCCACACTCTGGTCTAGAATAAACACGACGATGATGAGCTCACCTTTCAGGCGAACTGCAACGGCCCTGCTTGTGGCTTCCGTGTCCCTGTACCTGCTGCTGTTCACATTCAGCCGGGCCCAGGCCGGCCCACCCCCGACCGCCGGCCACCGCTTCCGCTGGATCGAGGGCGTGGAAACGCTGGTCCCGCGCCAAATTCCCGACCGGCTGTCGCAGCCCCTCAGCCTCCGGCCGGTTGACGTCCCCCTCCCCGATCCCTCCTTCGCCGTCGATTTCGCCCACTACCCGACGTCGGCTGAGGTGGTGGTGTTCTTGAACCAGTTGGAAGCCGCCTACCCGGACCTGGTGGAGGTGACGACAGCCGGCCAGTCGTGGCAGGGCCGGCCCATCCTGGCGGTCCGCATCGGCAACGAAGCGACGGGCGACCCCAACCGCCGATCCGCGCTCTACCTTGATGCGCAGCACCACGCTCGCGAAGCTGTCAGCGCCCAGGTGGTGCTGTACTTCGTATGGTACCTGGCCTCCCGATACGGCCGCGATCCGCTGGTGACACGTCTGCTGGACACGCGCACGGTGTACGTCATCCCGTCCGTGAACCCGGATGGCAACGACATCTTCCTCAGTTCCGACCAACGGCAGCGCAAGACGGCCAATCCAACGGCCAGCGACGATGACGCGGACGGCCAGTTCGATGAGGACGGCCGTGAGGGGGCCGGCTACGGCTCTTTCGATGTGTACCACTTCGAGTTCGATCCCGAGTGGATTGCTGCGCACCCCGACGATCCCTTTGCAGATGGCTGGAGCGGACACGTGATCACACGCACGTTTGTGGGCATCTTCGATGGCGAGGGCAGCCAGGTCCCGCAGACGGACGACGACGCGGATGGGCAGGCCGGCGAGGACCCGCCTGGCGGTGTGGACCCCAATCGCAACTACGACAGCCACTGGGAATCGGGCAACAACGATCCCCGAACGGAGATTTACCACGGGCCGGCCCCCTTCTCCGAGCCGGAGAGCCGCGCCGTGCGAAATCTCGTAGACAGCCACGCCAACATCGTGATGGCGTCCAGCTTCCACTCCGGCGCCGACCTGCTGTTGCACCCCTGGGGCTGGTCCGCCGATGCTGATCTGCCGGATAGATTCTGGTACGAGATGCTTTCTCGCAAGGGGAGCCAGCTCACCGAGGTGAACGGATTTCGGGGTACAGCGCACACGTGGACGGCGCGTGGGCTGTACGCCGGCAGCGGCAGCACCATGGACTGGCTGTACGAGCAGGGCATCCTGGCCTGGACCCCCGAGGTCTACGGCGCCAGCTCACTCGCCTTCACACAGCGCATCACGACGACCAATCGCTACACCGTCGGTCTGAGCGTCGGCGAGGGGTTCAACCCGCCGCCGGCTGAGATCCCGCTGACGGCCGATCGTTGGCTGCGCTGGAACCTGTACCTGCTGGCAGCGACGCCGAACGTCGGGTTGAGCGGGGTGGAGGTGGGGGCCGGCACGCTGACGATGACGGTCGCCAATGATGGCCTGCTCCCGCTGGCCGTTGAGATTTCCCTGCAGGCGGGACAGGCGGTTTACACCACGACCGTCGCCAGCCTGAGTTCGGCGGAGCAGGTGTGGTCGGCGCCGTTCCCGTCCAACCCGCTGACCCAAACGGCGTCCATCACTCTGACAGCCAGGAGCCCGATCGGCACGGCGGCCAGCACGCCGCAGGTCGAGGTAGTGAAGTTGGAGATCGCGGGGGAGGCGGTGCAGGTGATCGAGGGCCGGCTGGAGCCTTTTGCGGCGCTGGCGGAGGAGTTCGGCGGGTGGTGGGCCGGCCGGCAGTGGGACGCGCCGGATGTATATCACCTGGGGCCGGCGCTGTTGCGCGACTTGTTTCTGCCGTTCGTGGGGAGGGTTAGACCCTAAGGGTTTCGGAAACCCTTAGGGTCTGCGTTTGCATGTGCCGGCGATTTGACGTTACGGCGCAAGGTGATTATGCTTGTGGTAGGCTCAGTCGAGAACAGGATGAGGATGGAGCAAGCAGCTATGCCAACCGCATTGGACGTAACCCCGGAAGAGATGGCCGTGTACCGGGCCACTGCACGCCGGCGGTGGGAGCGGGAGCAGCAGGAGCTGGCGCGCCGGCGGGAGCGCGCCTGGGAGCTGGCCCGGCGTGCCGCAAGGTTGCTCAAGGAAGAATTCGGCGTCAGCCGCGTAGTCGCCTTCGGGTCACTCATACGCGAAGGCCACTTTACCCGCTGGTCTGACGTGGACATCGCAGCCTGGGAAATTCGCCCCCAGGACACCTTTCGCGCGATTGGCGCGGTGCTGGACCTGGACGCAGAGATCGAGATCAACCTGGTAGATGTGGACATGTGCCGGCCATCGCTGCTGGCCATCATCGAGCAGGAGGGCGTGGAGCTGTGATTGGACGCTTCGCGACAGTGGCAGCACGCATTCGCCAGGA
>JBHHTZ010000210.1:0-6795 GCA_046753605.1 Anaerolineae bacterium | reverse complement strand
AACGACTGAAGTCGTTACTACAAACCTGGGCCCGTAGTAACCGCTTCAGCGGTTCCTGCGCCTGGGAAACGACTGAAGTCGTTACTACAAACCCATCAGCTACGTGGCTCCGCATCCGCCACTGCCGGCCTCGCAGCGATGCGATGCCGATAGACGAGCAGGCCGGCAGAGACCACAACCGAAACGATAGCAATGATCTGAGCAGTCGGGATACCCTCAATGACCCAGGCGTCGGGCCGCTGAAACTCGACGAGGAATCGTCCCACGGGATACAGAATGCCATAGGTCAACAGCAGGTCGCCGGGGCGAAGCCGGCCCTCAAAGCGGCGCGCCAGATACAGGAGCAAGCCGACGACAAAGAGATTCCACAGCGACTCGTAGAGGAACGTTGGATGAAATCGTGCGCCCGGCGGCAGGTCCGCAAACTGCGGCAGCCGGTGAATCGGGTCGATGCGAATGCCCCACGGCAAGTTGGTTGGATTGCCGTACAGCTCCTGGTTGAAGAAGTTGCCCCAGCGACCAATCGCCTGTCCCATTGCCAGGCCAATCACGCCGATGTCGGCCCAGTCGAGGAAGCGCAGACCTGCAAAGCGTGTGTAGATGAAGAGGCCGAGCAGCCCGCCCGCCACGGCCCCGTAGATACCGAGTCCGCTGATGCCCGTCAAGCGTCCATTGCGCCAGAAGCGAATGATATCCAGAGGATTCTGGCGATAGTAGTCCCAGCCCTGAGCGCCGCCGGCCGGACTGGAAAACACGTGGTACAGGCGAGCCCCAATCAACCCCAGAATCAGACAGACGACCAGGGCATTCCAGATATGATCCGGGTCCCAGCCGCGTCGGCGGGCTTCCAGGCTGGCCAGCCAGGCTCCCACCAGCGCGCCGGTGGCAATCAGCAAGCCGTACCAGTAGACAGTGACAGGTCCAATTTGAAAGGCAATCGGGTCAGGTTGCATTTAATCATCCTTTCGCGGGATAGGGAAGAGGCCGGCACGTTCTCAGGCCCAGTCGAGGCGTAACAGGCAGGCCACCTGCATGAAGCGCCTCCCTCCGCGCCGCCTCATCCCCGCAATTCCAGGGTTGCCGTATGCACCCGTGATTATAATCTGACCGCCAGCCGGCGTCAACCGGGCAAGACTCGTTTGACAAGCCCGCTGTGGAGACGTATAATAGATCACACAATTGGCAAGCAATTCGCCGGACACAGGCGGAGTTTACCCAATCCGCTGCCGGCTCGCCATCCCGCAGCGACTGGACAATCTGCCGGGCAGCATTTCCAGAGATTACTGCTGGTATGACACCCGAGCGTAAGGCCAGCTACTAACTCCCAGCCACCTGTATGATACTCTAGTACAGGTAGAGTTCCAATCAAGGGAAGAACTTGAGGAGAAGACTGCAAGGAAGTGTAGCAATGACCCATCGCTTAGAAGCGTACATCTCCGATGACTGCTATGGCTGCGGAGAAGCGCGAGCAATCGCAGAGGAGCTTTCGGCTCAGTTTCCAGATGTGCAGGTCGAGATCATCAGCCTGGACACGCTAGATTCTGAGCGCCCGCCGGCTGTGTTCGCAGTGCCGACGTTCCTGTTGAATGGCGAATTGCTGTGGTTGGGGAATCCGCACCGCGAGGATGCAGTGCAGCAAATCGCAGACTTGCTGCAAGGAGACCGCGATGCCTAGAGCCTCACCGAAACCATTCACAGTTAGACCGACGGGAGGCAGACCATGGCTTCGACAGCCGCTCTGAGACGGCAAAAGATGTTGAGCAAACTTCGATATCTGTCGGAGGTTGACATCTTCCGAGATCTCACCCAGGAAGATATGGGCTGGGTGGATCGTGTGACGACTATGACCACCTGTGAGAAGGGGCGCGTGTTCTACGGCCCCGATGAATCAAGCGAGGTGCTGTTTCTGCTGAAAAAGGGGAGAGTGCAGCTATACCGGATCTCTCCGGATGGAAAAAAGCTTGTCATCGCCACTTTGGGACCGGGCAGCATATTCGGTGAAATGTCCATGGTCGGGCAGGGAATGTACAACACCTTCGCCGAGGCGGTGGACGAGTGCACCTTGTGCGTGATGAGCCGCGCCGACCTGGAACGGGTGCTCATCAACAAGCCCCAAGTGGGACTCCGGATCGTCGAGACGCTGGGACAGCGATTGCGCGAGGCCGAGGCGCGGCTTGAGGACATCGCTTTCAAGAACATTCCGGCCAGACTGGCCTCGCTGCTGCTGCGGCTTCAGGAGGAACAGGGCAACACGATCGAGGGCTACACGCACCAGGACCTGGCGGAGATGATCGGGACGTACCGCGAGACGACGACGCAGACGCTCAACAATTTCAAGCGCGACGGGTTGCTGGGAATCGGGCGCAAGAGAATCGAGTTGTATGATCCCGACGGACTACGCACCATGGCGGAAGAGTAGGCCTCGAGCATGTCTGTTTTCGATGCAATTCGCCGTGTGGAGCGGCTGCGCGAAGCGGATCGCCGGCGCTCGTCACAGAACCAGGGAATGGGGCGTCTCCCCCCCGGCCAGGTGCTCACACAGAAGTTCCCCGTTCTCCACTACGGCGGCATCCCCAAGATCGACCTGGGGGAGTGGACCCTCGACGTGTGGGGTTTGGTCGAAGAGGCTGTCACCCTGAACTGGGAGGCGTTCAACGCACTGCCACAGACGACCATCACGGCTGACATCCACTGCGTGACTCGCTGGAGCAAGTTCGACACGACCTGGACGGGAGTCGCCGGCAAGGACATCCTCCAGCTCATCAACATCAAATCTGAAGCATCACACGTGATGGTGCATGCCTACGGCGGATACACAACCAACCTGCCGATAGAAGCACTGTTAGACGACGACGTCGTTTTCGCAACCCTCTACGGCGGGAAGCCCCTCTCAGCCGAACACGGCTGGCCCATGCGCCTGGTTGTTCCGGGGCGTTACTTCTGGAAGAGCGCCAAGTGGTGTTGCGGGCTTGAGTTTATGCCAGACGATCAGCGCGGTTTCTGGGAAATGTACGGCTACCACAACGACGGCGACCCCTGGGAAGAGGAACGCTTCGGATAGATCGTGTGCCGGCGTGAAACCAGAATCCTCGGTCCAGGCGCAGATCCACAACCACGAGCGCACATTCTATAGCCTGAACGGCTCGCTGTGGGCCTGTCTCATTGGCAGCCTGATACTGCGCGGCGCGGCATCCTCCATGGGCGTCATGGTGGGCTTCTACCTGCGCTACCTGCACGACGCCGGCATTCAGGATGCCACACCGCTGACGGTCTCTCTGTTCGCTGTGGCCTTCTTCGCGACAGAACTCATTGGTGCGCCGATATTCGGCGCGTTGAGTGATCGACACGGCCGCAAGCGTTACATGATACTCGGCCCCCTCTTCGGCGCGGCAGCGGTGCAGATTACCGCTACGACGGCCGCCCTCCCCATTCTGCTCTTGACGCGACTGCTGGAAGGGTTCTCTACGGCCAGTTCAATGCCGGCCACCCTCAGCTACATCTCCAACGCCACCAGTCACAGCCCGGTGGCTCGCGGTCGGGCTGTGAGTCTGTGGGAGATCACGACCATCGGCGGGCTGGCTCTGGGCTTCCGCATCGGCGGCACGCTGTGGGACGACTTTGGCCCTGCCGGCTTCAGCGTGGTCGCAGTCGTGTACCTGATCAGCGCCGCTGTCTTCTACTGGGGCATGCGCCACCAACCCCGAGTGACTCCGGCCGAGCCGTCCCACAGCCGGCGACTGATCCACGTGCTCCGCCAGGATGACATCCTTCGTTTTGCGCCGGCTTGGGTGGCGTTCACCGCCATCGTCGGCCTGTGGCTAAACCATCTGCCCTACCAACTCAGCGGCGCGCTTCGACATCCGAGCCAGAACTTGATGGGGGGCTTCTCCGGCGAAACGGCCGGCACCATGCTGGCCGGCTATGCGCTGCTGTTTTCGCTCGGCGTTTTCTTGTGGGGCCTGATCTTTGCACAGACGCGCCGGGTCATCATCATGCTCATAGCCAGCGTCGGTGTCTTCATCGCCACCGTGGCCTCCTACGGCATCAACCACGTCCCTCTCCACACACGCGGTCTCGTGATCGGCCTGCTGATTGTGTTTGTGGCCGGCGTCATGCTTGAGAGTGGCTTCATGCCAGCGGCTCTGGGCTATCTGGCCGACATCTCCGAAGACTATCTTGAGGATCGGGGAGCCATCATGGGCCTGTACTCGGTGCTGCTGGGCATCGGGCAACTCATCGGGGGCGGTCTCGGCGGGCCATTTGCCCTGCGCTGGGGCATGGACGGCGTGATCTTGTTGACGGGGATTTTTGGGCTGATAGCCGTAGTTACCGTGACCCGCCTGTACCAGATCGAGAACAACCTGATCAGTGATCAGTCATCAGTGATCAGTAATCAGTAACCAGTGATCAGTGATCAAGTCCAGTGACTGATTACTGATCACTGATCACTGGTTACTGATTACTGGAGCTCACTGGGGCCGCCCATGACAGCGTGGCAGCGGTTGCAGCTCGGGAACACGTCCTCTTCGCGTACGAAAAAGGCTCGCTCATCGCCTTCCTGATGGGAAATGTGACATGCCACGCAGAGGACCACCGGGGCCTCGGAGTCATCCATCAGATTGTGGAAGTGGTTCTCGAATCCCTCTCTGATCACGGCATCGTCATGGCACTGCCGGCAGTTGGGGTTCGCCAGGGGATGGGCCATCATGGCCGGCTGCTGGTAGCGACCGGTCACAAATTGCAGGGTGTCGCCGGCGGCGACCATCAGCGTCGCCAGACGTGCTCGCGGCCCAACACCGCCGTGGCAATCGATGCAGCGGGTACGCTCCTGCAGGGAGTGGAACGAGGCCAGATCGACGCCACCCGATCCCGCATCGACTGACCGATCGTAGTACATCGTCTCCGGCTGGGTATGGCAAGCCGCGCAGAAGGAGTCGCGCGTCTCAAGATACAAGCCGCCGCCGGCTGCCATGACCCCCAGCCCGCCGGCAACGATCACACTGATCAGGAAAACCCGCACATCAAACGATCTCACAATTGAACCTGCTGAGACGCCGCTCTCCCGCCTACCGCTCACTGATGACCGACCACTGACTATGATGGGCGAAGGTCTCCTGACCGAGCCCTTTTCGCCTCGGTCAGGAGACCCTCGGCGATCAAAGTGATCAGTGACCAGTGATCAGTGATCAGTGATCAGTGATGAATTGCCAGCGACTGATCACTGATTACTGATGACTGATGACTGGTCACTGATCACTGTTCACTCGAATCTGCGCGACGACCGTGTGCATCTGGGATGTGCCCTCTGGGAAGGTGCCGCCCAGGATGCGGAAGGACGGTCGCTCTTGCGTCACTCCCTCCCCATCGGTGGCTCTGGCCCAGATGGTCGTCTTGCCGTTGATGGCCGGCACGTCCCAATCATACCGCCAGTGTACCCACGCAAAATCGGATGACCCTCGTTGCAGCGCTGCCTCGTGCCACGTCACTCCATCATCCGTGCTGACCTCAACCTGATCCACCCCCGATCGGCCGGCAAACGCGACGCCGCCCACGGTGAACGCAGCATCTGCAATCCGCTGTCCGTCCTTGGGCACGTCGATGCGGGAGTTGACCTTGATGAAGGCTTCATTCGACCAGCCCTGTCTTTCCCAATACCCCTTTTCCCGACCATCGATCACTTCCAACTGAGTAATCCACTTGGGCTGCTTCTGGCCATACCGACCCGGTATGAGAATCCGAAGCGGATAACCATGCGCCCTCGGCAACTGCTGCCCGTTCATCTCGTACACCAACAACACATCGTCGCGCATGAGGTCCTCAACGGGCACGCTGGTCCAGTAGTTGTCGGCCGCGCGCATGACGATCTCCTGAGCGCCGGCCTGGAGGCCGGCATACTCCAGCAGCGGCTTGAGGCGAATCCCCGTCCACGTGGCGTTGCCAATCAGATCGCCGCCGACGGGATTGCTGATGCACTCCATCGTACGCATCTCATTGACGGCCTCCCGCGCCTTGATCTCGTCCAGAGACAGCGCCACGGGGTTGTCAACCAATCCGCCAATGCGAAACTTGAACGCCCCGGCTGCCACATCCGGCCCCAGTTTGTTGTTGCCGAAGGTCTGGACGTAGAACGCCTCATTCGGCGTGATAAACGGCGGCATCTTCGATACCGGCTCTACTGTATCTGTCGGCGCTGCAATGCCCAAGGACGTGGTTGGCGTCGCAGCCGGCGCGCTGCCCCCGCGCACCGCCGGCTGCGTGACCACATCCTGAGCACCCGTTCCGCAGGCGGCTGCCACTGAGCCGGCCACCCCCAGCACCGTCAACCGCAACATCTCCCGTCGCGTCACCCGTCGCATGTCTATCTCCAGTCTATCCTCTGCTACAATAAAACTGGTCGCTATCCACAACCAGGAATCCTTTCCTACTTCATTCACGACTCAACCTTGCGAAGGTTTAGTATAAACTTCGTAGCCAGAGTAGCCCTTTTCAGCCAAAAATGCTCCATCAGAGTCACGCGAAACCTTCGCAAGGTTTACCCGAATTACGAAAGGATCTTCAACTATTCAAGCTAACAACTACGCAAATGAATTCTTGTGGAATTCTAGCATACTCGGCGATTGTGTGCAATTTGACTGACCGGCAGCCTGTTTGCACCAACGTGCACTTAGTTAGATTATGTTGCTGGCCGGCCCTCACCCCCCTAACCCCCCTTTCCCAACCCCTGGGAGAGGGGGGAACTCAGCTCCCCTCCCCCAGAGCGACGTCCTGAGCTTGTCGAAGGGTTGGGGGAGGGGC
>JBHHTZ010000209.1:0-6806 GCA_046753605.1 Anaerolineae bacterium | reverse complement strand
ACGCGCTGGGCATCGGCCGAGGTGCCGAGGGTCACGTTGACCAGCGCCTGGGTCTTAATGGTAGGTAATTGGTGCGCATATCGATTAGACGGAAAAACGCCAGCGTGATCGTAGGTATTTTTCAGATTACCTTGACCCCACATTATTCATGCTGCCATCGTGAAGCCGATGATTCAATTGGAGTGTAGTAAGAAAATAGGAATTCACGATAAGCCAGGCTAATTCTGACTGAAATAGATGCAATTCTGACGTATTGATGGTTGTGAACGAGCTGGAAAATCATCGTGTGAAGACAGTCCACCCTGACCGGCGATATTTTCGAGTGGATTATTAACTGCTTCGGAGGATATCATCGATTATCCAGTATCCGGAACATTTAACACGGAAAAGGTGGCGAGCTTCCGGCATAGTTTCTGCCAGATCTCGGCGTAGATACTGCTGATAACGACGGTGACGTTGCGTGATCGAAGGATGATACGGGCGGGGGCCTTCAACACATACTCCACTAAACGACGTAGGCTGAAGCCCTGATGCGTTGCCGTCTCGATAAGGCAGCGGACAGCATGAACCAAGTTGTAGGCCAATCCATTGAGAAGCAGATACACTTCGTTGTTGCCAAAAGGATCGACCGATGGATAGTGCCGGTGAACGGGACGTCCCTGATAGTGTGATTTTGGCCGGCAGGTGGAGGACAGGGTCGGAGCGAGCACTCCAGCGATCTCGCCAATGTAGCCCTCCGCTGTTCCGCGCTGGCGGTAGAACCAGAGGAGATCTTCTGCCGGCATTGTCTCTTCATTCCAGTTGGTGAGTAAAAAGAAGTGACGGGGAAACAGTTCATCAGGGATCTCTTGGACCACCAGAACCAGACGACGCTCGGCAGACCAATCTTCGGCTTGATACCGAAGCTCATGAAGCCAGGTTCGCGGCTCCAGTGGAGGGCGCCCGGGAGGGCGTGAAAGGTATGGTTCTGCAAGCGTTTCCAAGACATTGTTCTTCTTCAAGCGACAGACATAGGCAGTGTCCCTGGCTTCAAGAGCAGAGAACAAATCCTCTCCAGGGAATCCGGCGTCGAAACGCACTGAGGCCACCTGGCAATACTCACGCTCCATCCGATCCAGTAACGGGAGGAGGAAATCTCGGCAACCGGCGGCCGTATGTACCGCACCGGGTCGAAGTTGGAGATCCAACAGGTCACCGGTTTCAGCGACATTGGCGATTATCGGATGATACATCTTCTGTCGATAGTACCCATTGTATTCAACCCCTTCCTGGTGGCCGTGGGCTTCCAACGGAAAAGAGTCCATGTCCAGGGTCGCATATCGCAAGCGATGGCCGCGTGTTGCTTTTAACCGACGTACGGCGCATTGAAAAATCGCTTCCCGCAGTACGTGGCGCTGGCCGCTGGGTGACAAATCGGTTATCAGTCGCGAGAGCGTTGGTTGGGATGCCAGTCCGTCAGGGTGATCTCCAGGTTCTTCGGGAGAATGCAATGGCTCTGCTCCTCGACGCTCTGACACCGCAAGACGAAATGTTGGATCGTTGCGAAGCCGATCGGCGTCGTCCCGATCCTGCCAGCCTTGGGACAACAAGATGACAATCGTTCTAATCAGTTCAACCTGTGGGTGCGTGATGAACTTCTGGTTCCGGCTGTGTAACCTTCCACACTGATCTTCCTTCCAACCCCTCCTTTGTTTCATAATCCTTTGCCAGAAAAAATAACGGCGGGCTAAACTGCGAGGCACGATTCCGCGCACACAGCCTAACCCGCCCCAACCCGCACGGGTCTTCCGGTCCTGCTCGACACACGTCCGGAAGCTGTGCTTACGATCATTAATGTACTCACTGCCAGCCTGGTTGTCTACATCTCTTTGATCGAGAGTGGTGATTTTGATTTAGCCGCCCTGGTTCTCGAGGCCGGAGTTCAATGTTCTCGGTGCGGCTCCGGGCTCTGTGCGGTCCTCCACGGCAAGTGGTACCGAAAGCAGGTGACCGACCTGTCCACCGGTACGATATACCGGCATGTGCCAGTCCTGCGGGTCGCCTTCTGCGATGGATCGAGCGAGTCGCTGATGCACGCGGAACTCTGGCGAGGACGCTGCACGGTTTCCTCGGTGCTGGAGACTACCAGTCGTGTCCTTGCTGATGGCATCGGTGAAACCCTGGAGTGGACGATGTATGCCGGCGGTGGCGAACAGATGGTCAGCGAGCGCACCCTGCGCCGCTGGGCCCGGCGTGTGGAGGTGCGGTTGGCGCCGCTCGGTGACTACCTCGACCTTGCCGCCCCGGTGGAGGCGGTGACCCAGGCGGAGAAGCTGACCTTGCTGCTCGACCAGGTCGAGCCCGAAGACCTGCTCCGCTTCCGCACGTTGACCGGCTACGGCCTGCTGGATAAGCCTGCAGCAGAGCCAAAAACCTCACACAGCACTGCCCGCCCCCGGCCGGGGCACCTGAGTCCGGCCCCACCACACAATCCGCCTTCGCGGTATCTGCCCCGGGGCTCAAGATACGGTCCTCATCGTTCCAAACCACCCCCGAAGGGGTAACCAGAGGAGGATCCGGATGATTACAGACCCAACCCAGCAAGCCAATCCGACACCCAGAGACTGGGCTGTGTTCCGCTATGGACTCATCAGCGAGGCTGTGCGTCCACTGGCCGGCCAGGTGGTGCACCAGATCCTGGCCCGCGTCGCCGCGGGCCAGCACCAGCTGCCCGACGGCTCGGTCCGGCGCTACAACGTCTCGACCCTGCGGTTGTGGCTCGGCAAGTATCGCCATGGCGGCCTCGACGCCCTGATGCCCAAGGCGCGAAGCGACAAGGGTGCCTTCCGGGCCATCGACGACGATACGGCCGAAGCCATCGCCCGCTACCGGGTCCAGCACCGTCAGGTTAGCGTCAAGCTCTTCTGGGAGATGCTCCATGAGGATGAAGTGCTGGCCCCGGAGATAAAGATCTGCGAGGCCACCCTGCGCCGCTTCCTCGCCGCCCGCGGCCTGGCGCGGAAAAAGCGGGGCCCGGCCAAGGCCCGGGCAAAATACGAGATGCCCCACGCCAACGATCTCTGGGTGGCCGATTTTATGCATGGGCCGAAGATCCTGACCGAGGCGCGTCGCCGGAAGGCGATCCTCTGCGCGATCATCGACGACCACAGCCGGGTGGTCGTGGGCGGACGCTTCGCCCTGACCGAAGGGATAGACGACATCCTCCATACTCTGAGCGAAGCGATCCTGACTTACGGCGTGCCCCGTCGGTTGTACTGCGATAATGGACCCGCCTTCGTGGCCCGCCACCTCAAGGAAGCCTGCGGCCGGATCGGTTGCGCACTCCTGCACTCCGATCCCTACGACTCGCCCTCACGCGGAAAGGTGGAGAGGTTCTTCAGGACCGTGAGGCAGCGCTTCATCCCCAGGTTGAACGAAGAGGCCCTGGAATCGCTCGAGGATCTCAACTGCGCCTTCGACCACTGGCTGCGCCAGGACTACCACCTGCGGCGCCACGGCGGGATCAAGATGAAGCCGCTGGACCGCTACCTCACCTCGGCCGAGGAGACCCGGATCACCCGGCTGAGCGAGCAGGAGGTTGATCACGCCTTCATGGGCCGTTTAACCCGGGTGGTACGTAATGACGCCACGGTCAAGGTCAACAACCTGTTCTACGAGGTGCCGCCAGAGTTTATCGGCGCCCGTTGCAACCTGCGCTTCCCCATCGCCTCTCCCGAGAAGCTCTTCCTCTACCGGGACGACAAACGGGTCGCCAGGATCAAGCCGGTGGACCTGGCGGACAACGCCCGCTTCCACGCCACCAGGGTATCCGCTACACCGCCGGAGCAAGACCAATGATCAACGCCAGGTTCGGTCTCAAACGAAAGCCGTTCGCCAAGGACATCTCCACCAGCGATCTCTATCGCTGGCCGGGCCTCGAGGAGCTGAGCGCTCGGCTGGAGATGGCCAAGGCTGCCAGGGGCATCATGCTGCTCACCGGCGACCCTGGCACTGGTAAGACCGTGGCCCTGCGCTCGTTCGCTTACAGCCTGAACAAGGAGCACTACCTCTGTGTCTACCTGCCGCTGGCCACGGTGACCGTCCTCGACGCCTACGTCCAGCTCAATCGCGCCCTGGGCGGCAGTGAAGCCCGCTCCAAGAGCCGGCTCTTCGCCGAGATCCAGCACGGCATCGCCGAGCTGACCACCCAGGGCAAGCAGCCGGTGATCATCTTCGACGAGGCCGACATGCTCCGCTCGGCCCTCTTCGACGAGCTTCGCATCCTGCTCAACTTCGAGATGGACAGCAAGGATCCGCTGCTGCTGATCCTCTCCGGGCAGCCACAGTTGCTGGCCAAACTGGCCCTGAGAATCCACCTGCCCTTCCGCCAACGCGTAGCCATGCGTTACCGCATGCCGACCATGGACGAGGAACAGACAAGAGCCTATGTCGAGCATCAGCTCCGGCTGGCCGGCAGAAAGCAGCGCTTGTTCACCGACGAGGCGATGATGCAACTCTTCGTCCAGTCGGGCGGTGTGCCCCGGGTCATCGGCAACCTGGCCAACACCTCGATGCTCAATGCCGCACTGGCCGCCAAGGACATCGTCGAACTGGATGACGTCATCGCCGCCAGCAGGGAGGTCGTCTGATGGACGGAGAACGAACAAGGAGCTTGGATCGATCGGAACGGCTTCTGGCTGAAATGGGCGAGATCCTCGACAGAATAGGCCAGATGCTCCGAATCCTCGACGAGGAAATCGTCGTCTTCGACTACGTCAACGAAAAATATCGCCAGGAGGACCCGGATATAGAATCGTTCTGAGAGAAGAAAGCTCAGATCACATGGCCCGGCGGCTCACCAAGGTGAGTCGCCGGGCCATGTACAGGCTTAGCCAACATCAAGAGAAAGTGATAAAAGCGGGAATGGCACGAACGACAGCGTGCAACTGGAGCGGCAGGAATCACGCTATGCTGGGTGACGTTCTGGAATCGGTCGCATTACGCAATATGAGGAGAGGATAGTAGAATAATGTGCAAGGTTACACCGCTTGATATTGCAGGCAAGCGCCTTGAGATAGACGGAAAGCTCAACCCGGGGTCGGCCGCGTACCCGCAGCTTGTCCAGACCATGTTTCCGTTTCAGTTCCGAGTTCGTTGCTTCAATCCCGGCACGGATCGCATAGCGGCGTGCAAAGTTCCCGCTCTCTTCCTCCCGGCGACGCAGTTCGATGTTGCGGGACACCAGATTGACCGGTAACAGATACCCCCCGAGCCGCTGATTGAACTTGGCCGGGCAGCGTTTGAAGAGCGGACACTCTGCGCAATTCGTTTTATCGAACAGAAGTTCCCAGCGGTTGGGTTTCGCGGCATACTCCCATTCCTTGATCGTCTCGTGACCTGCCGGGCATACGCTGCGCTGGTTGAACGCTGCATCAATGGTGAAGTCCGCCGCCGTCAAAGGACGCTTTTCATCGGATAGGTCGGGCACCTCCTCTTTACTACCACCCACGGGGCTGATCAGTTCCGTGCCCTGACGTTCGGCTTGACATGCATTCTCACCTGAACCATACGTTGTGTCCGCTGAAAGCTCCTCCGGTTGGATCCCGCGACTACTCAAGGCGTTGATCGTCGGGATCGTCGCGTGGACATCGCTGGCGCTGGAATTGGTCACCTCCACATGAGTGATGATTTCCACCGCATTGGACTCATCGCAGGTCTCAGCCACCTGAACCTCGTATCCCTTGCCCTTGTGGTTGCTGTATGTCACATCCGGATCATGAGGGCTTTGAAGGGATTCACTCGACACGTCCGCTGGCTTTTTCGCCTCCACCGGAACGCCACCTTCGCCCGCGTCATCGTCGTCCGCCCCGGGTTGCCGCGCAACCCCGGTGACTTCGCATTGTTCCTCGAGCAGACGGACGATAAGACCATACTCTTCAAGCCCGCTAGCTGCGGTTTCCTCGAACAGACGATGCAAACGATAGACGTCTCGGGCACAAACCCCCAGACGTCGGCGGGAGCCCTTCGAACGGGCGTCTTCATAACGGGTGGCCGTGCCGTCTTCTTTCAAGTATCGAAGAACCAGGGATGTTGGCACACGAGCAAACAACCGGGGATGATTCTGGGACAGCTTCGTCAAGAACAAGCGCAGCGTTTCACAGAACAACCCCAAGCGCGTCAGGATCGCGATATTGCTCAGAATATGCGTCGAATCCAAACGTTGGCGTCCCACTACAATACCCAGGGCCGCGAGGATCCGATCCGTGATCTCCTGAAACGTCACACGCCCCAAATCATACTCCAGTAAACCGGCACGAAAATTATGCAGCGTTTTCTGACACAGATGCGCTTCCCCGGGAGTCAGAGACAGGGCATGGTGCCACAGCAGGTTGAACTCCAGTTGCTCAAGGGCCTCCATATCCGTCAGGTTGAACATCTCCTTCAGCACCAAAACACTCAAAACGATCTGGACCGGGGTGTTCGGCCTGCCGGTACCTTCACAATACATCGGAGCAAAGCGATCCTCGTCGATCAGCGGCAGAGCGTCCCTGCGGAACCGTTCCGCCCAAGTGGCTTGCAAGCGCTTTGCCTTCTCCGGTGGTACCAGACTGCTCGCTTCGAATAGATTGACCTGAGGGGTTCTCTTACGGTACATTGACCTCGCTCTCGGTGAAAATCTCCGCTTGGTTGGGGTAACGATTTGATCTGGACCGATTCTAACCGATGCGGGGGGTTTTTACGAGTGAATCAATATTCTTTCCCGGTCAGGCGGTATCGCCGAAGTGGCGGCGGATGTAGTCGCAGGCCTCCTCGAGCGAGGGGAGGAT
>JBHHTZ010000208.1:0-6813 GCA_046753605.1 Anaerolineae bacterium | reverse complement strand
CGGATGGCCTCCAGGTCGGCCTCGAACTCCTGCCAGTAGTACTCCCAGTCGATGCCCAGCTTCTCCATCATCGGACGCCAGTCCGTCGAGTGCCAGTGGAGCTGGAGCACGCGGAAGGGGTGGGCACCCATGGCCAGGGCTGCAACCTGAGCATCAGAGAGGACGGGTATGCCGACATTGCGCTGATGGGCCTTGCCGGCGAACTGGCTCTTGTCCAGCGTGGTGACACAGCCGGTGTCATGGGTGACAGTCAGGTCGGGGTCCACTTCGTTTTTCATGACCTCGATCTTCCGCAGGACGGCGAAGGAACGCGTGAAGTCCCGCTGGACCAGCACGTGCCGGAAACCGAAGCCGCAGCAGTCGAACCAGGTGGAGTAGTCGGCCACATTCATGCCCAGGGCTTCCAGCAGGCCGGTGACGGTAGCCGTGCGCTGCCCGCCGTAGATGTCGGAATCGTAGATGGCATCTTCGGCAACGATCTTGTAGTAGTGGCAGGCAGGGTGGACGCAGGCTGTCAGACTGCTCAGGTCCACCACCTGGCGTTCAGCGACCTGGTGGCGCATGACGTGCACCCATTCGCTGTAGTGCACGATCTCCTCGGGTACGACCAGCGGCTTGCCCAGCTTCTCCAGGATACGCCGCACCTCGGCCCGATAATCCGCATGATGGACCAGTTCCTCTCGGGCTTCTTTATAATGCCCGTAGCTGGTTCCACAGTGAATGAGGGGGTAGTAGCCGGTCTCGTAGGCGGCGGCGAAGTTGCGAGACATGACGGCCAACTGCGCCGCCGCATTGGACGTGGCCGAAGCGTAGTAGTTCCAGCCGGTACACGACGTTTGATCCGTGGGGTCCACGAAGTCCAGCCCGAACTGGCGGTGCAGCCAGAAGATGGAAGCCGAGTAGCCGGGGATGTGACCGCACTGGCCGCAGGACTTGTGATGCCAGGTGTGCTCAATGGGAATCTTCTTCGTGCGCCCGAATTTGGTGGTGACCTCCACATAGGGTTCGGGGACACGCTGAACGATCAACTCACCCCTGGCCTCCAGTTCGAAAAGCTCCTCTCGCAGGTCATGGGTCGGGGCCGTGGCGGGATCGCGGACTACCGGATTGGACTTCTTATCCAGAATTCCGTCTACGGAAACCAGGCCTGTTGCTGCCATCACTCATCCTCCCATTCTTCCAATTCATCTTCCATCACATCAACCAGCAGTTCGTACAACCCCTCGTCAACCTCGTTGATGATTTCCATATTGTCAGTTTCAAACCAGATGGTGTACAACTCACGTAGCGTCTTCTCGTCTGTCTTCCAGGCCGCGTCGGTGACGCCCCGCAGGGTGTCCACCGGAATGGCTTTGCGCCACACGTGCATGTTCTGGCTGAAGTCCTGCACCCAGGGCCCCCAGTCGGGGAAGAAGTCGGGCTGGAGCATGTCGGGGGAGACCTGGTTGCCTTTGAGCATGACTTTGTAGATGACGCGGCTGTAGCCTTGGAGCACGTCGCGAGTCTCCTGGATGCCGTTGCGGACGGCCACCTCACGGATCAGGGTGACCAGGCCGCCGGGGTTGTTCTGGCGCGGGCAGCGGACGCAGGAGAAGCACTGCGCGCAGTTCCAGATGTCTTCCAACAGGATTTCGTAGATGCGGTCCACGTCCTCGCGAGCCATGGCCTGGGCAATGACGCGAGGGCTGTAGTCGTAGAAGCGGGCCGACGGGCAGGCCGAAACGCAAATGCCACACTCGTAGCAGCCGTAGAGGTAGTCCTCGTAACGCGGGTCTTCCTTCACCTCCAGAAACAGACGCTGCTTCTCCTCGTGCGGCACGTCGGGATACTTGTCTGCGACTTTACCGGGGTTCCAGGCTATCAAGCTTCACCTCCCAAGTATTGCGTATCGCGTACTGTGTACCTTAGACAATGGCACGTTCCGCTGTCCGGCAGTTAATGAAGTTTGAAGAATTAATGATACTGTTGGCAATTCTATGTCAAGTTAAGCAGATTGGGCCCGATGGCTGTCTTGCTTGTCGGCGGACCGGTCGGGCATGATGAAGTTTCAAGAATCCATCGGGCCGCCGCCGTTGACGGCGGCCAGCAGCTCGTCCCAAGGGGGGACGCCGACGAAACGGGTTGGGCCGACGAAGACTGTAGGGACGGAGAGAACGCCCTCGGCTTTGGCTTCCTCGCGGCCCCTGGCGCTGGCCAGGCTGATGACTTGCATCTCAACGTCGTCACGCTGGTCGCTGAGCTTTTGCGCCATGCGAATGGCGGTGCTGCACCCTGTGCACACGGGGTGGGTGAACACGCGAATTGTCACACAGTGCGTGCCGGCCATCAGACCTCGAATCCTTCACAGTGGACGCAGTCATCCAGCCCTTTGTCTTCCATGAAGGCAGCGTAGGCGCGAACGGCCTCTTCGCCTGTCACAAGGTCTCGCAGCCCCTCTTCCAGGTCAGAAGGCTTGATGCGCAGAATCCAGCCCTGGCGATAGGGGCTGCGGTTGACCAGGCCGGCGTCCTCCAACAGTCGTTCGTTCACAGCGATGATCTCACCCGACTCCGGCGTCCTGAAAGGTCCCAGCCACTTCCCGCTCTCCACGACAGCCACCACCTTGCCACGCGGGTAGACGGCACCGATTTTCTTGAAAGTGACGTGCAGGATGCCGCCAGCGGTGGTCTGAGCCACATCAGTCAGGCCCAACGTCACAGTGCCATCCTCATCACAGCGCAGCCAGGTGTGCTGATCTATCACGTAGTGCAGGTGGGGCGGAATGATGCAATTGCGTACAACCGCAACGCCTTCTTGCATCAGAAGCTGATCACAGCGTCCGCCTCGGTCGCCATGTCGTTGAAGGCAGCCCCACCGATCATCTCCACGCCCTCGATCATGTCGCCCATGCTCAGATCGTGCAGATCCAGGCTAGGCTGGCAGACATACAGCCTGACCCCCACGTCGAGAGCCGTATCGATGAACCGGCGCAGCTTGGCGCCGCGCTCACCTTTGGGGCCAATGCTGTCTGCCACGCCGTTGCGGAGGAGGGTCGGTCCGTTCATGGTGAAGTAGATACCCACCTCGTTGTCCATGGCAGCCGCGGCTGCGGCCAGGTAGAAAGGTGTGGCACAGCGCTCCGGGCTTTCCACGCCGTGGGTCATGACGTACAGGATTCGGCCTTCGTACTCGTCCACTCCGTCTCCCCTCAATCAGATGAACATAGAGATGTCGGCGTCGCCGGCGAAGTCCAGGAAGCCGGCGGCGCCCAGACATGACACCCCCTCGATGATGTCCTCATCCTTGACGCCCATGACGCCCATGGTGGTGGCACACGCGTAGAAGTTGACCCCCATCTCCAGGCAGGTGTCCAGCAGATCCTCCACAGTGGGCATGTTGGCGTTTTCCATCCAACCCTTCATGAAACTGGTGGCCAGTGCCGTGGCCCCAGGGAGCATGCCGACAATGTTCGGGACCTGAATCGGCACGCCCGAGAAAGGCGGGGGCATGGCCGGGTTGCCGACCGGGGCCACTTTCATGAGCGGGAGTTTTCTCTTGTTGATCAAGTCAAGGCCGTAGAAAGTGCAAAAAACGCCGACTTCCCAGCCCAGGGCAGCCGCAGTGCTGGCCAGAATCAGTGGGGGATAGGCCATATCGAGAGAGCCCTTGGACGCAACCAAGGCCAGCCGGCGGGGTCGCGCCTCCTGTCCATTATCAGCCATTGGTAAACCTCCTTTTACCGGGTGCGCCGAAAGTAGAATGTGAACGTGTCGTTTTCCGTTTCGCTGGCCATCAGTTCGTGGCCGGTCTGGCGAGCCCAGGCTTCCATGTCGGCCGGAGCGCCAGGATCGGTGGCAATCATCTTCAAGACCTGCCCCACCTCTACCTCCTTGATCGTTTTGGAGGTCTTGATAACCGGGATGGGACACAGGAGCCCTGTGCAGTCGAGCACCTTGTCAGCGGTGAGCGTAGTGGCCATGAGAAATCCTCCTTTCGCCACTTCTGTCTGTTTCTTTCAGACAATCTTTGACCGGGGATACAATGGTGACACCGCCGCACCCCTATATTAAGCCGACTTGTGCAGGATGTCATCCCCCTTGCGGGGGAATATGGCTCCCCTGTGGGGGGGATTCGTGCCGGGGGGCACCGACGTGAGTCAGGTGGATAGTTTACGATACAACTGTCTCCGTGTCAACTCTCGCGGGCGGCCTCAAAGGAATCAGGGCTGTTGCGCTGTGGGCCAAGCTAGGGTAAAATTGGGAAGCCCCATCCTCAACCACAATCGAGCCAGGCCGGGTGCGTCAAAGTTCGGGTAGTTTCGTGATCACCAGAGGTACTGACCATGACTGATCCAGAGAGACTGTCACATCATCGCCGTGTCTTTCTATTCCTGGTAGCCTATCGTTGGGCCAGCCTGCTGCCGGCGCTGTGGCTACTGCGGTCCGGGGAAAGGAGCCTGGCGATGAGCATGGCTCCGGGGCTTGTGCTGGCCATCGCAGCCGGCGTCACACTGTTGATCACTGCTTCCCACCGCGCCCTCAACCGCCTGTTGACTGAGCGTCCCTACTTGCTGGGGGTGGACATGCTCTTCGCAGCCGGCCTGTTGGCGGTCAGCGGGAGCACCCACAGCCCATACTATCTTTATGCCCTGAGCCCCTTGTTAGCCGGCGCATTCTTCTTCCAGGTGCGGGGCGCGCTGGTGGTGGCAGGAGCCTTCACCCCTCTCTATCTGCTGGCTGTGGCAGCCAGCCGGCGCATCTCTGCTGTCCCGGCAGAGCCGGAAGTGCTTTTCACCCAACTGGCCGGCATCTGGCTCATTGCGGTCCTGTTCGGCTACCCTTCCGTGCTGCTTAAGCGCCTGCGAGAGGCCCATGACGCACTGGCAGTAACTCGCGATGATCTCGCGCGGCAGAACACCGAACTTGTTTCCACCCACCGCCAACTCAAGATCATCCATGATCTAACGGTCTCTCTGCAAGGTGCGCCAGACGTGCGGTCGGTCCAGCAGCAGGTACTGCAGGCCGTCACAGGCGGGCTTGGGTTCTCACAGGCCATCGTTAGTCTGGTGAACCCGATGACCCAGAGATTGGAGAACTGGCGCATCCACCCCTCAAATGGTGGACCACCCCCCTCGGTTGCGCCCCTTCCGCTGGAGCCAGAGAGTGGCTTGCTCGCGCAGTGGTTGATCGATCGGAAGTCGGTCTGGTGGTCCGACGAGAAAGAACTGACGGTAGATGACGCACTGAATTCCTGGCTGTGTGAGGGGCCGTGGCTCATGTTACCAATGGCCTTGCGAGAGCATCCGGTCGGGGTCTTGCTGGTGGCAGTGGACGCCGGCCCGGATGGACTACCTGAGGAGAGGTTGGCGATGTTGAGATCGGTCGCCAGCCAGGCGGCTGTGGCGCTGGGCACCACCATGCTGTGCATAGACCGGGCACGCCGGCTGGCAGTAGAGCACGAGCGCAACCGGATTGCCCGGGACATCCACGACACGGTGGCCCAGTCCCTGTTCGGCATCGTTTTTACCCTGGATGCCTGCATCAAGATGTTACCGGACCAGGCGGAGACCGTAAAGCAGGAATTGGTAGAGCTTCGCGATCTTGCCGGCCAGGTGCGCGGCGAAGTCCGCCACTCCATATTCGACATCTGGCCTTCGGAGTTAACCCTGGAGCTGTTCACAGATAACTTGCGAAAGTACGCGGTTCGCTCCAGCAGCACCCGGGGGGTTCACGTGGATTTCAGCACCGGGGGTGATTTCGACCGGCTGTCGCCGGCCATCCGCCGTAGCCTGTACCGCATCACCCAGGAGGCACTGGCGAATGTGGCTCACCACGCCGGTGTGAATTCCGCTCGTGTTTGCCTGCGCGTGGAAGCGGACCAGGTGTACCTGAGCATCCAAGACCGTGGGAAAGGGTTTGATCCCGAAGCCGTGCTGGCTCGCGAGCACAACCGGGAGCGCTTCGGCTTGCTAGGTATGCGCGAGCGTATTCACGCGCTGGGTGGAGAGTGCGAGATCGTGAGTCGCAGCGGCGAGGGGACGTCGGTGTCTATTCGGGTACCCCTCAACGGAAGGTATGGTCATGGGTGAAAGCCGGATTCGCATCCTGATCGCCGATGACCATGCGGTCGTGCGGAAGGGCCTGGCCATGGTGTTGCGCCTGGAGCCGGATTTCGAGGTGATTGGCGAGGCCGGGGATGGCCGAAAGGCGGTGGAACTGGCACGCATCCTACGGCCGGACCTGGTGTTGCTCGACCAGATGATGCCCGGAATGAGTGGGGAGGAGACGGCTCTGGCGCTGCGAGCAGCAGTGCCGGGTATGCGAGTCCTGGTGTTGACGGGGGCAGAATTGGGTGAAGGTCTTTTCGATATGCTGGCAGCGGGCGTGGACGGCTACGTCCTGAAGGACATCGAGCCCGACGACCTGGCGTACGCCATCCGGGCTGTGATCGCCGGCGACGCGTATCTGCATCCGGCGGTGACGCGCCATGTTATGAATCGGCTGGCAGCCCGGCGCGAGTCATTGCCTGTACCGCAGACCCATCTCACGCCGCGCGAACTCGAAGTTCTGCGTTGGATGGCCACGCCGGCCACCTACCGCGAGATTGCCGAACAACTGGTAGTGAGTGAAGAAACGGTGCGCAGCCATGCCAAACGCATCTTGAGCAAGCTACAACAGCCTAACCGTGCTCAGGCAGTGCTGGCAGCGCTCCGTGTTGGCCTGATTGAACTGTCGCCGCAATAGGAGAGACTCAGTAGATCCAAATTCGTAGTGACGACTTCAGTCGTCCGGGGAGAAACAACGACTAAAGTCGTTACTACGAACTCAAATCTGG
>JBHHTZ010000207.1:0-6841 GCA_046753605.1 Anaerolineae bacterium | reverse complement strand
CAATATCCAATACCCAATACCCAATATCCAATATCGCTCCCAGTTCGAGCGTTGCGCCAGACGGTCAGTTCCGGCGTGCAGGCGCTCGGCCGAAGCCCAGAGGCATTGCCGGGGACCGGTTGTCCGCCCTTCCCCCGCCTATCGCCGCTGGCTCAGGCGAGAGACCCTCGACCAGTTCGTAGCGCGGATCGAATTGGACCAGCTTGAGCCGATCGCGGATTTCTCGATAGTTCCGCGATACGGTGCTCTTGGAGACGCCGTAGAATTCGCCGGCCTGCGCCAGTGATCCCTCGTACAGCCCCAGCAGGCAGATGACGTACTCCACGGCGGCGGCATATCCCGCAGGGTTCCGGTACGTGGGTTGGGCCTGAGCGCGAAAATCCCGCCACAAGCGCACGGCCGTGAGAATCTCCGACAGACCAAACCGGTGCTCCTGCATGCCGGCCACGAACCGCTCTTCGACGCCATCCAGGGGTTCGGGGCCATCTCGCTGCACCTGAACCGTGCCCGCCACAAGCCCGATGGCAGACTCGTCACCGGCGCCGGCCTCCACCATCTCCCGCGCGTCATCCACGTCCAGGGGAGTGCCGAGGCCAACAGGTCGAATCTGCGAAACGCGCCAGCCTGGCTGCATCCACTGTAGATGAAAAGTGACCTGGCCGTCCGGGGCCGGCTGGCCCTGCTCGTCGAGCCACAACAGCTCGATGCGCACGTTCTCACCCGTCTCTTTGCTCCACGCTGCTCGCGCAGCCGTGAGGCCCTGATGACTCAGATGACCTTTCATCAGAATGAACAGCGGAGCGAACCCGAAGATGCGATAGGCCAGGTCAACTTCGCTATCGGGAACCGAGAGGGATGACAACACCTCTCCGTTCTGACTCGTCACGGCCTGCACAAAGGCATAGGCCGTTTCCCACCATCGCCGCATTAACTGTTCTCGATCCACGCAGTTCCTTTCTTTCCTCATGTTCGTAACTACTCAGGCCCCCCACTGCCGGCGGTTGAAACCGCGCCTACCATTGCGAAGTCGCCCTTCGGCGACTGCAAACCCAACCGGCGAAGGGCGGTTTCGCAAGTGTTGCCGCGAATTCATTCGCCGGGCGGCGAAGTGGCTGAGTAGTTACTCGTGCTCAGTCCATTACGCCGGGGTGGCGGCCAACAGCGCCTCCACCTGCCGGACCATATCGCGAGCATTCTCCGACGGCAAGCGCCAATAGGCGTACACGAAGGCTGTCTCTCCTTCCAACCCATCGGAGAAATGGCCGACGGTGTGAAAGGTTGGGCCGTGGGCCGGCGGTCCCAGCAGCTCGGCCAGGTGATCTGCCAGCCGCACAGCCTCATTACACAGGGGGGTCGCAGACAGGGTCACGAAGTTATCCCCCAATGTCACCATGAAGGTCACTTCACGATCCTCGACCTCGAACACGACAGTGCCCTCAAGGTGAGTCAACCGGCGCACTTCCCGCGTGCTGTCCTTCACAATCATGACGACTCCCACCCAAGTGTATGCCCATTATATCATCGACACCCGACGGCGTCAATGATGCGAAGAGGAGATAGTTCGTTGGCTAGATGGCTGGATGGCTGGATGGCTTGCTCCGCACCTAGCCATCCAGCCATCTTGATCCAAGAGCTTGCCGGGGCAGTTTGACCAGCAGACCGGACCGGAGTATCCTTCCCCCGTCGGGCTCGGTCAGGAGACCTTCGCCCATAATAGACGGTAATGTGCCATTGTCAAAGTAGTAACGGGAGATGACGTGATAGAGAGCCAGAAGCTACAGAGAATCACCGACCTCGTGAGTGAAGACGGTCACACTATTCCGGCGTACGGCGTCGTGCCCGACAAGCCAACGGCGGGTATCGCTGTCTGTCATGGCTATGGCGGTGTGAAGGAAGGCATGCTTGGGCTGTGCGCGCGGCTGGCAGAGCACGGCTTCGCGGCCGTCGCGTTCGACCTGCGAGGGCACGGTGAGAACGACGCCCCCATCGGCCCCGGCGTGGCGCTGGACTTTTCCGCCGCCGTCGAAAACGTGCGCCGTTTCGGTCCCGCCTTCGCCGCCGGCCATAGCCTGGGAGGCCGGCTGTCGTTCACGGTGGGTGCTGATGCGGCCGTTGCCATATCGCCGGCAGTGGTTCAGGAGATTTCGCCCCAGGGCCAGTGGATGTTCGAGAACTTCCCCAGCCCGACAGTTCGAGAGCCATACTCAGGTTACGTTGTGGAACTCCTGGATGAGCTGGGCGAGGTCCCCGATGAGACGCCGCCGGCCATCGCCCTGGTGGGCCAGAACGACATCATCAGCATCTACGAGGGCGCCCACGAGCTGGCCCATCGGCTGCCCCAGGTGGAGGTTCACGTTGTGGAACTGGAACAGCGACCCCTGGTGGAGTCGGGGGATGGGCTGGTGCGGTATCTGCCGCGCTGGTTGAACCACAGTCAGTTGAAGACCAACACCGAGGTGCTCCGCATCGCGCCCGGCTGGTTGACAGACCGAATCAGATGACAGCGGGATGAATCTAGACTCAGTAGATCCAGATTCGTAGTAACGACTTCAGTCGTTGTTTCTCCCTGAACGACTGAAGTCGTTACTACGAGCCCAAGTTTGGATCTACTGAGTCTATTTGTCAGAGGAATCGGCACACAGAAAAAAGCCACCGGCAGTAACTCCGCCGGCGGCTTTTTGTCCACCACTCAAATCTGGTGGATCTGGCTGCCGAGTCTAGAACCCAACCTTCACGACATCGGCGGCTTGTGGACCCTTGGGGCTATCCTCGATGGTGAACTCCACGCGCTCACCCTCTTCAAGGTTCCGAAAACCGGCACCCTGGATGGCCGAGTAGTGGACGAAAACATCCTCGCCATCTTCAGGCTGGATGAAACCGTAGCCCTTCTGACGGCTGAACCACTTCACCGTACCGGTGATCCGTTCTGGCACGGCCTGACACACCTCCTTCCCTACGGATTAAGCTGTAGTTGAGGAGCCGGTTTGTTCGTCGTTCGTCCTAGAAGAACTCGCAGGACGCTGAGGGCCTGACGGGCATCCACGGTCGATCTCCGAAACAAAACGCGCCTCGTACAAACACGTACCCATCATACCACGATGCTGGCAATTTGTCAACATCGGGCCAGTTATCGGTTGAGTGTCAGTATCGCGACGCCGTGCGCCTCGATGGCCGGCTGGCTGAACCACATGGGCTGGTGTTCTACGGCCTGCCAGGGCTTGATCATGTCGGCGTAGTGCGGGTTGAACGGCTGACCGGACTGCCCGGTGGTGTGCTGGAACAGGCTGGCGTCCCAATCGGCCAGGTTCAGAATCTCGCGGTAGGAGGAGCCGGCCTGCATGGCGTACGGCTCGTTGAAGCTAAAGCCACCCCGATTGACAGTGAACTGGCTCCCTCTGGCGCGAACCGGCCCTTTGTTGAACACCCACTCCAGCGGCGCAATGCCCGACTGCCCCAGCGGCTGATGGACAAAGGTCATGGTGTGCAGCCCGCCCCAGCTCCACTTGCCGCCTTCTTTCTCTTGCAGCTCCTGCACCGCATCCTCAAGCGCCCGACTCAGGATTTCCTCTCGCGTCTCAGCCCTGTCGGGCGTGGTGACGTCGTCCCACCAGGCGGCGTCGGGGTTATCCAGCAGTTGCAGCAGCGCCTCCATGCCGGCGCGGCTGTAGTCCTCCATCCATTCGCCCAGTTCATCGCCGAAGGTGTCGAGGACGGCGTGGTGGAACCAGGCCTCGAACACCGCGGCGCCGGCGCTGTCGGCTTCCTCCTGCATGCCCCACCCCTGCAAGGCTGAAATCGCTTTGGCCTGGACGTCGCCGGCCGCGCTCACCTGTTTGAAAAAGGGCATCAGGCGCTGCGCCGGCAGCACGTAGGTGTCGGCCTGGATGTCGCGGAAGTCCTCGGGTGACAGTTTGTCCTTCGCCGTCAGCAGTTGCTCGATGCGTTCAGCCCGGTAGGGGGCGGCCCACTCGTTGGACAGGAAGTAGGGGTACGAATCCGCCACCACTTTGTTGTTGGCGGTCACGATGTAGCCCGATGGCGGATTGAAGGAGCGGGGCATTTCGTCGAAGGGAATGAAGCCGGTCCATTCGTAGTCGCCGGTCCAGCCCGGCACGGGCACGCTGCCGTCGCCGCTCTTGCGGATGGGGACCAGCCCTGTGGCCTGGTAGCCGATGTTGCCGGCGGTGTCGGCGTAGACGAAGTTCTGGCCGGCAATGGCCCAGTGAGTCAGTGCTTTCCGGAACTGCTCCCAGGTCTCGGCCCTGTTGAGCAGGCGTAGGGCCTCAAACATCGTCGTCCCGTCCAGCGCCGTCCAGCGAAAGGCCAACGGCTGGAGCGCGCCCTTCAAGCTCTTGACAGCGGGATTGATGATGGGGCCGTGGCGCGTGATCCGAACGGTGACTACCTCGGGATCAGGCCGGCCCTTGACCTGGATCACCTCCTGGACTACTTGCATGTCTTCCCACTGTCCCTGGAACTCGTACTGATTCGGGTTGTCCGGGTTGATCTTCTCGATGTACAGATCCTGCACGTCGGGTCCCAGGTTGGTGACACCCCAGCCGATGTTCAGATTGTGTCCGATGACGATACCCGGAATGCCGGGGAAGGTCACGCCAACCACGTCGAAGTCCGGTGCGTGCAGGCCGTTGGCGTACCACACGCTGGGGATGTTCAGGCCCAGATGCGGGTCGTTGGCCAACAGCGGAGCGCCCGTCGTGGATTTGTCGCCGCTGACCACCCAGTTGTTGCTGGCCCAGGCGCCCGTCGAGATGCCCAGCACCTGCCGGATAGGGCGATAGGCCGTGAGGGAGGCATTCTGGAGAAAAGCGTAGTTGCCGGCGCCCGGCGGAACGATAACCGGTGCATCCTGGGGATAGGGCGGCATCAGGTCGCCCACAGCTTTTCGGCCTACCCGGTTAATGAGGCGCGCCCGCAGCAGTTCGGTTTCCCAGTTGCCGCCCAGGTCCCAGGCCATGACCTTGGCCCAGACGATGGTGTCGAGCGGCTTCCACGGCTCCGGTTTGACACCCAGGATGGTGTACTCCAGGGGCAGCCGGCTCTGATGGGACTCGATGTACGCATTCACTCCATCGGCGTAGGCCGTGAGGATGGCCCGTGTTTCGGGACTGAGAAGCTCCCAATCCCTGGCCGCCGCGCGATGCATCCCCAGGTGACGCAGGAAGATGTCGGTATCCAGCGTCGATTCGCCGACCAACTCGCTCAGCCGGCCGCTGCCGATGCGCCGGTTGAAGTCCATCTGCCACAGCCGGTCGCCGGCGTGTGTATACCCCTGAGCGAAGAAGAGGTCGTGCTCGTTCTGGGCGAAGATGTTGGGAACGCCCCACTTGTCGCGGATGACCTCGACCGGGGCTTGCAGGCCGGCCACTGTCAGTGCGCCGTTGCTCTGGGGCCAGGCGCGGGGGAGGTAGTAGTAGCGGGCGATGCCGACGCCGGCGATGGCCAGCAGCACCAGGATGACGATCAAGACGGAGAGAATGCGGAGTATTCGACGCATAGCACCTACCTCAAGAAGGGAGTATGTTTCAGACCAATGCGAATTCAGGTTCGGAGACGTCAAGCAACTGGGTCAGGTCATCACGCATTCCTTCGACTTCATCGCGGTATGCACCACATACGCGCTCCAGGGTTTCGTTGTCACTGCGATCCAGGACGTAGTTCAGGCATGTGACCCAAACAGCCAGTTCATCTTCGGAAATTTCGACTGTCAGGAGACGCACGTTGGTTTCTTCTCGCTCAGAGATTTGCTTTACCATGTTCAACCTTACGCTTGATCAGTTGACTCGAGAAGTATAGACGATTTCAGCAGAGAGTCAAGGTAAGTCTGTTTTGCCCGCAACGAAGTGAGAGGAATCGGACCCGAAACCAAGTGGGGGCCCCACACTTCTCTGGAATTGCCGGAAGGAGTATAATCATGAACTGTAGCACAAGTTGGAGTAGGAGGAGTACAAGTGGGACACTATGAGCCAACGGATGCGAGGTGTAGCGGATGGCCGAACTGCAGTCGCAGATTTGGGCGATCTGATGGCAAAAGGGTTGATCGAATAGGCGGGCACCGGGCGTGGTACCTACTATCGTGTGGTTGACGATTTACTTGATGAAAACTTGATGGTTTTATGTATTCCGCGGTCAGTGAAGACATGAACGACACTGAGAGTTTTCCATCCCTCGAAGCCCTGTTGCACCGCCTGGGACTGATCGGTGAGAGCGCCCAGGTGGAGTGCAAGGAAAGTCTCTGGCAACTGCCCCGCGATGTCTGGGAGACCGTCTCTGCCTTCTCCAACACCGCCGGCGGCACACTGCTGTTTGAGATCGAGAACCCCGGCGCGTCGCTGCGCGATCCGGATCGGCTGAGCGAACCCGGCTCGGAGCTGCGCAACCCCCGCATTGCCCAGATGTTTTACGAGATCGGCTGGGCCGAACAGAAAGGCGCCGGTATCCGGGCCATGCAGCGGGCGATGGATGACCTGGGCTTGACTCCCCCTACCTTCGAGAGCGATCCGCAAGACCGCTCCTTTCGCGTGACCTTCTACCGGCATCACTTCATGGATCAGTCCGATCTGGCCTGGCTGGAGCATTTCAGCGCCCTGAGGCTCACCACTGAGGAACAGAAGGCGCTGGTTTATGCTCGCAAGACTGGCCGGGTAGACAACGCTGCCTTCCGCAGCCTCAATCACACCGACACCTTGACCGCCAGCCGGGCTCTGACTCACCTGGAGGGCCTGGGACTGCTAGAGCGGTCCGCGCAACGCCGGGGGCCAGGTGTCTACTACACGCTGGCCGGGGGAGTAACAGAAGCTCCCCAGGTTACTCCCCAGGTTAC
>JBHHTZ010000206.1:0-6861 GCA_046753605.1 Anaerolineae bacterium | reverse complement strand
CATGAGCGCGCAGGCTGAGATGCAATGGCGAACTTGACATAGAATGACCAACAGTATCATGAATTGCCCGCCTGCTACTGCGAAACCCGTTAGAGCGGGTTGCCATTGGCGGATCTAATGCGCAGAGAGTGCGTTTTCAACGCACTTCGCAGTATCAGCCGCGACGTCCTGAGCTTGTCGAAGGGGTGAATGAATTCGCCGGCCGGCTACGGACGTCTCAGGGGAACCCAGGGGATGATCACGCGACAGGGAGTCCCAACATGAATCGACTGATAATACGCGCCTGGTTCGTTCTGCTCCTGTGCCTGGCCGTGCTGCTGCTCGCCGGCCTGGCTGGGGCTTCGCACGCCCAAGCTGCAACGCCGGTGCGCTTCGCCGTGATCGGCGACTACGGTGGGGGCGGTCAGGCTGAGCAGGATGTGGCCGATCTGGTCAAGAGCTGGAACCCGGACTTCGTCGTGACTGCCGGCGACAACAACTACCCGGCCGGCTCTGCTTCGACCATTGACGACCACATCGGCCAGTATTACCACGAGTTCATCTACCCCTACACCGGCGGCTACGGATCGGGAGCGGCCACCAACCGCTTCTTCCCGATCCTGGGCAACCACGACTGGATGGCCATGGGCTGCGATGGCGCAAACTGCGCCGGCCCATACCTCGACTACTTCACGCTGCCCGGCAACGAGCGCTACTACGAGTTCACGAGGGGGCCGGTGAGCTTCTTCATGCTCGACAGCGACACCCACGAACCGGACGGCACATCCAGCACCTCGACGCAGGCCAGTTGGCTCCTGAGCAAACTGGCTACCTCGACTGCGCGTTGGAACCTGGTGTTCCTGCACCACGCGCCCTATTCCTCCGCGAACCACGGCTCGACGACGAGGATGCAGTGGCCTTTCGCGGCATGGGGGGCCGACGCGATCTTTTCCGGCCACGACCACACCTACGAGCGTATCGTCGTCGATGGCATCCCGTATTTCGTCAACGGCCTGGGCGGGTCGAGCAGGTATAGCTTCGGAACGCCGGTGGCCGGCAGCCAGGTGCGCTACCGCGACGACTACGGGGCCATGCTGGTGGAAGCCGACGACACGTCCATCACCTTCCAGTTCATCTCCCGCGCCGGCGTGGTCATCGACTCCTACACGATAGGCGGCCCGCCGCGCCCGCCGCCTGTGAATATCCGCGTCGCGCAGTCCGCCGACGATGCGGAGGAACGCGTGAGCGATGGCGCGCTGTACCTCACCAGCTCCGATCTGGAACTGACGAACGACGCCGGCTACTGGGGGCAACAGGTCGTAGGCATCCGTTTCCAGAACGTGGCCGTGCCCCAGGGGGCGACCATCACCCGCGCCTACATCCAGTTCGTCGCCGATGAGACCCAGAGCGAGCCGACATCGCTGATGTTTTACGGCCAGGCAGCCGATAATGCGCCGGCCTTCGCGTTGGCCGATCACGACATCTCCGGTCGGGCGAAGACGGCGGCGTCGGTTGCGTGGGACAACGTGCCGGCCTGGAACACGGTCGGCGAAACGCACCAGACGCCGGACCTCTCGCCGAGCGTGCAAGAGGTCGTCAATCGCAGTGGGTGGTCCAGCGGGAATGGGGTGGCGTTCATCGTTGCCGGCTCGGGCCACAGGACGGCGCACTCGTACGATTGGGGCTCGGCTGCCGCTCCGCTGCTCCACGTGGCATATCTCACGTGCAGCAGCGTCGATTTCAGCGGAAACGGGCAGGTGGATGTGATCGACGTCATGCTGGCGGCCGCGCAGTGGGGCACGGCCAACCCGACGTACGATTTCGACGAGAGCGGCACAGTGGGGGCGGAGGATGTGACGTCTATCGCCGGCTGCTGGAGTCGCTCGGTAGCGCCGTGAAGTTGCGGTAACCGTTCAGGTGACCGGCACTTCCAAACCGGTTTTCATCCGACAACTGCCTCTTCTGAGCCGGTTGTGCTCACTTTTGGTACGATTTCGTAAGTGCCGGTCACCTTATGCGCCTATTCTTGAGACTGCCTGAACGGTTACAAGTTGCGTAATGCTTTTCACGGCCTATAAGTTGTGCTACAATTGAGCAGGACGCGGTTCAAGGTCTGCATGTCTGCCCGCCGAATGATGAGGTTTGAAGAATTAAACAGACCTCAAATTTCATAATTCGGTGATTGTTATCGGAAACGTATTGAATGCGTTTCCGATCATGACGGTTTCCGGTGTCATGGCGTCAAGTTCCCCCATCCTCTTCTGCCCGATGGCCGGCCCCAATGCCTGCCCATCTTCGGGCGCCGTGACGCCGGCCCCTCTCGCCCTGGACCGGTTTTCCCTCAGCCGATACGATTTCAGATTTGAGATTTCAGATTTGAGATTTCAGATTGCCAATCTGCAATCCCAAATCTGAAATCTGCAATCAAGGTAGGTGAGCCGTGAAGACAAAGGCCTGTATCCTCATCGTCGATGATAGCGCCGGGCTTCGGAAGACCCTGTCGGACATCCTCTCCGCCAAGGGGTACGACCCGGTGGCCGTCGCCACCGGCAAGGAGGCCCTGGTACGAGTCAATGAGGAGGCGCCGGCAATTGCCCTGGTGGATCGCCGGCTGGAGGATATGTCTGGCCTCGATCTGATGGCCGAAATCAAGGCGCGCTCTCCGGACACGGAGTGCATCGTGATCACCGGCTATGCCTCGCAGGCGTCGGCTATCGAGGCAATGAACGTGGGGGCGTATAGCTATGTGCAGAAGCCCTACGACGTGGACCACTTGCTACTGATCATTCGCCGTGCGATTGAGAAGCGAGAGGCGCATCGAGCGCTCCAGTGGTCCAGGCAACGGCTGGAAGGGCTACACGAGGAAGCCCGCCGGCTGGCAGCTTGCGAGTCCGAAGAGGAAGCCTATCAGATTGCAGTCAGGGCAGCCGAGCGGATTCTCGATTTCTCCATCTGCACACTGGACATCGTAGAAGACGATAAGCTGGTGGTCAAGGCTACCTCGTCGGGCGTACCCCCCAGCGCGAGTAGAGGACGTGGTCTGGATGAGAGGGGGCTGGGCGCGAAGACCCACCGCACCGGCAGGACCTATGTCTTTGGCAGCCTGGATGAAGTGCCCGAGGCCAGGCCGACGCGCGGGGACTTCCAGTCAGGAATCAGCGCGCCAATCGACGACATCGGGGTGTTTCAAGTGGCTTCCACGGAGCCGGATGCTTTCAGCCAGGATGATGTGCGGCTGTTGGAGTTGCTCCTGGGTCACACTGCGGCTGCCCTGAAACGGATTCGTCTGCTGAATAAGCTCACAGAACTGGCCATCCACGATCCCCTGACCGGCGTCTATAACCGCTACTACCTGAACCAGACGCTGGAGCGCGAGATTGAGCGCTCCAGGAGATACGGCCACCCCATCGCATTCCTCATGATCGACGTCAACCGGTTCAAGGAAATCAACGACCGCTTCGGCCACCAGATGGGCGACCGCGTGCTCCAGGCGGTGGCGTCTCTGCTGGTGGAGGAGGTCCGGGCCACGGACATTGTCGTTCGCTATGGCGGGGATGAGTTCTTGATCATCCAGCCAGAGACAGACGGCGAGACGGATACGGTGAAGGAGCGGATCCTCGGACGGGCAGCCCGTCTCAATGAGACGAACGAACTGGTGGATTTTCCGCTCACGCTATCCGTTGGCGCGGCCTTCTGGGACCCCCAGGGAGATGAGTCTTTGGAGGAGGCTCTGGGCGAAGCAGACCGGCGGATGTATGAGGACAAGCGGAGTTATCAGTGATCTGATTGCAGACATTCTGATTGCAGATTTCAGATCGCAGATTTCAGATTGAAACGTGCGACCAGGAGCCAATCTGAAATCTCAAATCTGAAATCTGCGATCTGATCAATCTGAAATCTGAAATCTCAAATCCGCAATCAGATGATCTGCAATCAGAATGTCTGCAATCAGATGGGAGATGGAGTTTATGGGACGAAACGTAGAGGGCGAGCTTCGGGTTCGTGTTAAACAACAGGCTGTGGTGGCTGGGCTGGGCCAGCGGGCGCTGGCCGGCATCGACCTGGCGGCGCTGATGGACGAAGCGGTCGAACGGGTGGCGGAAACGCTGCTCGTGGAGTACTGCAAGGTGCTGGAACTCCTGCCCGATGGCGAGGCCCTGCTCCTGCGCGCCGGCGTCGGGTGGCAGGCGGGGCTGGTGGGTCAGGCCACGGTGAGCGCCGGCCTGGAATCGCAAGCCGGCTACACCCTGGTTTCGCACGAGCCGGTCATCGTCGAAGACCTCTCAACCGAGACGCGGTTCAGCGGCCCGCCGTTGTTGCACGATCACGGCGTCGTCAGCGGCATCAGCGTCATCATTCAGGGCGAAGGCCGGCCTTTCGGCGTCATGGGCGCCCACACCACCAGCCGTCGCACGTTCACCCAGGATGATGTCCACTTCCTGCAGGCGGCTGCCAACGTGCTGGCGGCAGCCATTCAGCGCAGGCGGGCCGAGGAGGTCTTGCGGGAAAGCGAGGCGCGGTTCCGGGTGCTGACCGAGCACGCGCTGGCCGGCATCTATCTGATTCAGGACGACCGCTTCCGCCACGTCAACCCGGCCCTGGCCGCGATGTTCGGCTATACGCCGGAGGAACTCATCGGTCGCCTGGGACCGCTGGACCTCACCGCACCCGAGGACCGGGAGCGGGTGGCGGAGAACATCCGGCGGCGGATTGCAGGGGAGACAGAGAGCATTCATTACACCTTCCGGGGCCTGCGCAAAGACGGTACTCTCTTTGAGTGCGAGGCGCTGGGGTCCGTAGCGGCGTACGATGGCCGGCCGGTGGTGCTGGGAATGCTGCTGGACATCACCGAGCGCAGACGGGCTGAGGTGGCGCTGCGGGAGTCGGAGGAGAAGTATCGCAGCCTATTTGAGCACGCCAATGACTCGATCTTCATCATAGACCCCGCGACTCAACGCTTCCTGGATGTGAACGAGAATGCGGCCAGGCGACTGGGCTACACCCGCGAGGAACTCTTGCAGTTGGCCTTCGATGACATCGATACGCCGATGGCTGCTGCCCGCAATGAAGCCATCATCCGAGAACTCCAGGAAGCCGGCAGCGTCGTCTTTGAGCACGCCCACCGGCGCAAGGACGGCGCCGAGATGCCGGTCGAGATCAGCAGCCGGGTCATCGAGTACGGTGGCCGGCAGGTCTTTCAGAGTTTCGCGCGCGACATCACCGACCGCAAGCTGGCCGAAGCGAAACAGGCCCACTTCCAGAGTTTGCTAAGAGCCATGAGCGACGTGAACCAGCTCATCGTGCGCGCCAGCGATCCGCAGGCTATGCTGCAAGAGGCCTGCCAGATTCTGCAGAGCACGCGTGGCTACGCCGGCCTGTGGATCGGGTTGCTGGACGAGGCCGGCCAGCGCCTCCGCCAGGTGGCCGGCGCCGGCATAGTTACGGATGTCGAGCCGGTAGACGTCTCGTTGGATGAACCTGGCCCGCCTTTGTACTGCGCCCGAACCGCGCTGAACGAGCGCCGGCCCTACCTGGTCAAGGACGTCGGTGAGTCGCATCCTTGCGCTACCTGCTCCTACCGCGCACAGTCAGCCCACGCCGGGGCGCTGGCCGTGCCCCTGCTCCACCGCCAGGGCTGCTACGGGGCGTTGGTGGTCTACACCGAGCGGCCATGGGCCTTCCACGAAGATGAAACGGAACTGTTGTCCGAGTTGGCCAACGACCTGGCGCTGGGTCTCTACTCCCTGGAGGCAGAGGAAAGGCTGCGCCAGAGCGAGGAGCGGTTCAGGAATGCCTTCGAGCGCGCCGCCATCGGCCGCGGAATAGCAGCCCCCGATGGCAGGTTTCTCCAGGCCAACCAGTCCTTCTGTGACATAGTCGGCTATCCGATGGATGAGTTCTTGCAGAAAAAGTGGCAGGACATAACTCACCCCGCCGATTTGGAAGCGAGTGCAAGGCATGTCGGGCAGTTGATGGCCGGCGAGGTCCCCTCCTTCAGGTTTGAGCACCGACTTGTCCACAGGGATGGACACGCTGTCTGGGTTGATCTGAATGTTGTGCTGGTCAGGGATCTGGAGGGAAATCCGCTGTACATGGTCGGCGACATCGTAGACCTCACCGAGCGCAAGAAACTTCAAGAAGCACTTGCTTCTGAACGAGATGAGTTTAACTTCATTTTGCAGGAACTGCCGGTTGGGGTGACGGTGCTGGATTCCGAGGATAAGTATGTTTATATCAACCCTGCATCCTTGAAGATCGATGGTTACAAGAATGATCGGGATAGCTTGGTTGGGCAGGACGTGCGAGGCAATCATCCGCCACATACTCTGGCAACCGTCGAGCAACTCCTCCACGATTTCAAAGCCGGCGAGCGGTCGGTTTTTTCGAGAGAAGCCAGGCGGGGTAGGCGCACAGTGGAAATTACATACCACGCCCTCCGTGACCTGGAAGGTGAATATCAAGGCCTGGTCCGGCTGGTTTCTGACATCACCGAGCGCCGGCAGGCGGCGGAGGCGCTGCGGGCGTCGGAGGAGAAGTATCGCCTGTTGATTGAGACTGCGAATGAAGCCATTGTTGTGGCCCAGGATGGCATGCTCAAGTTCTTCAACCCCAAAGCGATGGAGATCACAGGCTACTCACAAGCGGAGCTGGCCTCCAAGCCGTTTCCGGAGCTTATCCACCCAGATGATCGACAAATGGTGGTTGAGAACCATCTCAAGAGACTGGCCGGCGAGACGCTGCCCCAAACCTATCCCTTCAGAATTGTTGACAAGAGCGGAAACACGAAGTGGATGGAAATCAACGCCGTCGTGATCGACTGGGAGGGCCGGCCGGCGACGCTGAGCCTCCTGACCGACATCACCGAGCGCAAGCGGGCGGAGG
>JBHHTZ010000205.1:0-6865 GCA_046753605.1 Anaerolineae bacterium | reverse complement strand
CACGTTTCCAACCATTCAATGGGTCGTGCTGGCATTCCTGCTGGGCATGACCACGCTCATGCTCAGCGTGGGCCGGCTGGCTGATATGATCGGCAAGAAGCGCATCTTCACCGCCGGCCTGGCGCTGTTCACGACCGCCTCCGCCCTGTGCGGTCTGTCCCCCAGCGTCTACGCTCTCATCGCCTTCCGCCTACTCCAGTCGGTGGGCGCGGCGATGGTGGTAGCGCTGGGCATCGCCATCGTCACGGAGACCTGGCCGCCGGAAGAGCGCGGGATGGCTATCGGAGTGGCCGGCGGCACCGTCTCCCTGGGGATTGTGGTGGGTCCCACGCTGGGCGGCCTCCTGATCACGACGCTGGGCTGGCGCGCGATCTTTTATGTCAATGTGCCCCTGGGCGCAGTCGCCATTCTGATGGTTCTGCGTTATGTCCCCGACCTGCGTCCTACACGGAGCGGCGAGACCTTTGACTATCTGGGCGCTTTCGTGATCGGTGGTGGCCTCCTGGCCCTGTCGCTGGCACTCACTGTCGGGCAGAACCTGGGGTTCGGTGACGTGCGGATTCTGACGCTGCTCAGCATTGCGCTGGTGGCCGGCATCGCCTTCGTCCGGATCGAGCAGCGGGCCGAACACCCCATGCTCGACTTCAGCCTCTTTCACGTGCCCCAGTTCAGCCTGAATCTACTCACCGGCCTCCTGACCTTTATGGCAATCTCCGGCGTCATCTTCCTGGTGCCCTTTTACCTGGATCTGGTCCTGCAGCTCCCAATTGCCCAGATCGGCGTCCTGATGGCCATCGTTCCGGTGGTGCTGGCTGCTCTGGGACCCGTGGCCGGCAGCCTCTCGGACCGCTTCGGCACCCGCCCCGTGAGCGTCGTGGGGCTGGGTCTGCTTATCATTGGCTATCTGGCATCCAGCACCGTCACAGCCAATACCACACCGTTCGGTTTCGTGCTGCGGATGCTGCCGGTGGGCATGGGGATGGGTGTCTTCCAGAGTCCAAACAACAGCGCAATTATGGGGTCGGCTCCTCGGTCGCGGCTGGGGGTAGCGTCGGGCACCCTGAGCATGACCCGGACGCTGGGTCAGACCACGGGGGTTGCCGTGTTGGGAGCTGTATTCGCCAGCCGGCTCGACCACTACGCGGCGACACACGTGGACATTACCACAGCCAGCGCAACCGCCCTGGTTTTGGCGCTGGAAGATCAGTTCCATCTGGCAGCGGCCCTCATCGTATTCAGCCTGGCGGTCGCGCTGGCCACCTGGCGCCATGAGCGCCGGCGTGCGGCGGTCACAGCCCGCGTTCAGGTGCCATCATGACGGACAACTTACACCCTCAGGTGTTCGCCCATCGAGGCGCCCGCTCCGTCGCGCCAGAGAACACACTGCCGGCCTTTCAGGAGGCCCTGGAGATGGGCGTAGATGGCATCGAGTTGGACGTGCAACTGAGCAGAGATGCTCAACTGATGGTAATCCACGATTTCACGCTGGAGCGAACAACCAACGGCCGCGGCAGGGTGCGGGACTACACCGCCGGCGAGCTGGCACAACTGGAGATTGTAGATTGCAGATTGCAGATTGCAGATTGCAGAACCATTCCGAAATCTGAAATCCGAAATCTGAAATGGAATGCCGGCGTGCCCACGTTTGAACAGGTCCTGGACCTGGTGGGCGACCGCTGCCGGCTCAACATTGAGATCAAGACGACTGATGCTGCCGGCGGCCGCCAGGAAGCGGTGCTACTGGCGAGGATGATTCAGCGCCGCGACCTGTACGAGCAAGTGATCGTGTCCAGCTTCAACCCTTTTGCCCTCATCTGGATGCGCCGCGCGGATCCCCGCGTGGCACTGGGGTTGCTCTACGCCGAAGATTGGCCTATCTACCTGCGCCGCGCCTGGCTGAGGCCGCTGGTCCGGCCCGCCGCGCTGCACCCGCACCACACCATGATCGACAAGGCGTACATGCAGTGGGCCAGGAGCAAGGGGTACGCAGTCAACACGTGGACAGTCAACGAGGTCGAAGAGGCGCGCCGGCTGGCCGGCCTGGGGATAGACGCGCTAATCTCCGACGTGCCGGACCGGCTGATGGCAGCATTGCGGCGAGGCAGCGTGACCGCCGGCCATTGACAACCTCTATTCGGCAAGAGCCTGCCCTGAGCCTGCCGAAGGGTCTCCTGACCGCCGCCGGCGTGGGCTCGGTCGGAGACCTTCGCCCAACAGGAGGACAGGGAGTACTCCTGGAAAACCTACCCCCATAAGCTCCCCATAAACGAAATCATGGGGAACTACCCCAAACACGTTGAACTTGTGGCTCAACGCAAATTAGTGGGGTGGCGATTCGGTAGCCACCAGGGCTTTCAGTTCCGGCAGCCGGCGCTCCGCTTCCACAATGCCGGCCTGCAACGGCCCACTCAAATCCCGAAAATCAAGCGAGCCGTAGTCCGCCACATCGGGTCGCAGCAGCACATCAGGTGGATCGGCCGAAAGACGCTCTTCGTGGATGTACCAGGCCATCACCCGAGCAGATCGCCAGATAGAGGCGAACACGCCCGGCGTCTGACCCGATTCCGCCCCTGCCAGCAAGCTAAAGGGCAACTGGAAGCCCATAATTGCACTGATGGGATCGATCCAGGGATTGTCTCTCTCCAGCGGGGGATAGACATCGATCGCAATCACCTTTTCCGCCCCCTGTTCGAATGCTACGTGAGTCGCCAGGCTGTCGATCACACCCCCATCCGCCAGTTGCACGCCGTTCAGGTCCACCGGGGGGAAGATGGCCGGCACGGCGCTGGTGGCCAGAACAGCCGGCATCAGGGGACCTTCGCTGAGGGCCACCTCCCGGCCATGCAGCATGTCTACGGCCATCAATGTCACAGGCACGCGAAGGTCTGCGAAGGTCTTGTCCTCCAACACCTCCGCGAGGGATTCACGAAGCATGCGCTGACGGGCGCGGGCGCTCAAACGTCGCAGGTTGATCAGCGAGCTACCCTCCATGTCCCGTAGCCGATCGGCCAGTTCGTCGGGCGGGAACCCGAGCGCAAACAGCACACCGACGATCCCGCCCATGCTGGTTCCCACGATGAAATCGATGGGGATTCGCTCGCCGACCAGAACCTGCAACACGCCGATGTGGGCAATGCCCCGCGTGCCGCCGCCTCCTAACACCAACCCAATCTTGGGATGCATAGACCCTCATTCCTCAACCAGCATACGACGCAGGACTTTCCCCACAAAGGACTTCGGCAACTCCTCTCGGAATTCTATGTCCCACGGCACGGCATATTCTTGGAGGCGTCGCCGGCAGAGGTCCAACAACTCCTCCTTGGAGAGATCGGTGCCAGGTCGAGGCACGACGAAGGCTTTGACCCTCTGCCCGTTGTCGCCGGCCTGAACCCCGACCACGGCCACTTCCATAACCTTGCTATTCTCGTACAGCACCTCTTCCACATCCCGTGGATAGACGCTGTATTCGCCGGCCATAATCGTATCCCGCTTACGACTGATGATGAAGAAGTAACCATCAGCATCCATCATGGCCACATCGCCGGTGTAGAGCCAGCCATCCTTCAGCACCGATTCAGGGTCATGGTCGCCTTCGTATCCCCAGTATCCGCGCATGACCTGTGGGCCGCGCACCACCAGTTCGCCAATCTGCCCGGTGGGCAGGTCCTCTCCAGTCATCAGATCGACGATCCTGGCGTCGGTGTTGGGGATGGGGATGCCAATGGAGCCAACCTTGCGCACGGCGTAGAGGGGGTTGGCATGAGTTACCGGCGCGGCCTCCGTCAGACCGTAGCCCTCGACCAGCCGGCCATGCGTGAGCTTCTCAAAAGCCTCCTGAACCTCCACCGGCAGCGGAGCAGCGCCGCTGATGCACGCCTTGATGGACGACAGCCCGTACGACCGGACTCCAGGCGCTTGGTTGATGGCCATATACATCGATGGTACGCCAGGGAAGATCGTCGGCCTGTATTGCTTGATATGTTCGAGAACCTGTGTCAGTTCGAAGACCGGCAGCAGGACGATAGTGGCCGCCATGGCAATGGGGATGTTCATGGCGCTGGTCATGCCGTAGCTGTGCGTAAGCGGAATGACCGACAGGAAAGTCTCCTTGCCGTAGTGAAGATCGGGAATCCAGTGGCGTGTCTGGAGCGCGTTGGCGACCAGGTTGGCATGAGTCAGGCAGACGCCTTTGGGTTCGTCGGTGGTGCCACTGGTGTAGAGGATGGCTGCCAGATCGCCGCTGGAGACGCTGACGCCAGGCGGCTCCCAGGCAGCATCCATCATCAGTTGATCCATCAGGTAACCAGCGTCGGCTTCTTCATCGGCGGTCTGCTCGCCGAGGCCGGCTGCTTCCCAACGATGCAGGAGTTGCCGGTACACCCGCGCCGAAACCGCGTTCCGAATGTCGGCCAGGACGACGGTGTCAAGCGCGGTATCCTCCCGAACAGCTCGCGCCAGGCTGCCAAACTCGCGCAGCGTGATCAGCACCCTGGCACCGGTTTCGCCAACCTGTCGCACGATCTGCGGTGCGTCGGCGTCGGGATTGGGCAACACCACGATACCGCCGATCTTGAGCGTCGCGTAGTAGGCGATGATCATCTGCGGCATGTTGGGCAGCACCACCATCACGCGATCGCCGGGCCTGACGCCCAGGCCGTGTAGTGCATGCGCGAACTGGTTGACCCGGCGGTCAAGTTCGCGGTAAGTCAGCCGGCTGCCATAGAAGATGGTCGCCGTCCGCTTCGGCGCCCAGTCCGCCGCGCCTTCCAGGAACTTGTGCACGGGCTGGCGTGGAATCGGGACCGTATGAGGGGTATCTTCGCCGTAACTCTTGAGCCAGGGACGCGCGCTCAACATGCCTGAGTCGGCCGCCGGCTGCTCGCGCCAGGAGCCCCGTTGCCCCTCGCTAATAAAGCGCTCGATGGCGCGGTTGACCGCCTGATGGCGCTCCAGTTGAACCTTGTGCTTGGACGCGCCCACATCAATCACTTCTGCTCCCGGCACCATCCTGGCCGCATCCTCGAAGACGCGACGCGGGAAGTACGTATCCCGCTCACCAGTGAGGATGAGAGTCGGCGTGCGGATATTCCGCAACAGCGGCCAGCCCTGCCACTGACGCATGTTATTCAGCATCATGCACTTCATGACGTGAATTTCAGCGTTCCAGCGCGGGCGATACTTCCAGAAGGGTCGGAAAGCCGCGGTGGGAATGCGATAGGCCAGCGAGGCGATGCGGGGAAGGGGATATTCGCCGGCGGTGGCGATCAGGATCAGCTTTTCGAGTCGCTCAGGGTGGGCGTCGGCGTATTCGACGCAGACGGAGCCGCCGAAGGAGTGGCCGGCCAGGACAAACCTGTCCGGGAGATCGAGCTCCTCGGCGATGGTGTCGAGATCGTCCACGAGTTCAGCCATACTGTAGCGGGTGAACGGAGCATCGCTCTGACCATGGCCCCGCAGGTCCGGCGCCACGACGCGATACTCGCGGGCGAAGTGGTTAATCTGGTACTCCCACGTTTCGGCGCAGCCGGCGTAGCCATGCACAAACACGATCGTACGCTCAACCCCTTCGGGCCGGATGTCGATCACGCTCAACACCGCGCCGGAGAGACCACGTATGGGGACATCGACTCGGTAGAGGTTGAAGTCCAGTTGTATGGCGCTACGCTTAAAGCCCCGAAGTTTCCGTTTCATGGCACACCACCTCGCCTCCCTCTGAAAAGAATCATAACACAGGCACCGTCGTCAGGCAAGCAGCAGCCAGGTTCCCTATCAGCGTACGTCGGTGACTTGTACGTGACACCGAATGAGCATAATCAGTGCCGGAGATGTCACTACTCGTGTCTGTTTGCTGAGCAGTCTCAAGCGCTGCTCAGGCTCTTGTGTGGAGGTCAACGAAATGTTTAGAACAATCAGGGCCATCCTGCTGTTGGCGATCCTCGTAGGATTACTGCTGGTCAACCCCACGCGTTTGTTTGCCTGCTTCTGCGTACCAGAGAAGTCGCCCGCTGACGAACTGGCCAGGTCAACCGCCGTCTTTGCAGGCCGGGTAACCCAAATCGAAGCGTCGTCCACCCCGATGTGGGAAGATGTGGAGTCCGTGAATGTCACGCTCCAGGTTTCCAGGGTGTGGAAAGGCCCGCTACGAACCACCCTCACCGTGCTCACCGCACGTCAGGGGATCGACTGCGGCTACGAGTTCGAGGAGGGCGTGGAGTACCTGGTCTACGCCCGGGGGAGCGGGGACGACCTGACGGTCTGGTTCTGCAGTCGCACCCAGCTCCTCGACGCAGCCCAGGAAGACCTGGCAGTCCTGGGGGCCGGCAGCGCGCCAACGACGAGCCAGGCTAACCAGGTGGGTATCGAGGTACATCCCACCACTCACATCGCCGGCCAGCGGGAGACAAGCCAGTCGTTCGCGTACTTCGTGCTGTGGGATTGGTTGAAGGATGGAGACCTGTTTTCCAGCGAGCGCGTTGGCTTCGCTTTCTGGAACGTGCCGGACAAGGCCCCGATCGTGTCCAGTCTGCTATGGCATGGATCGGTCTACGGCGGCCTGGTCGAGAAAGATGTCAAACTGGCCCTGATCGAAAAGATCGGCGACAACGCCCGCATGACCGGGCCATGGGAGTTTGGCGGGAGCACGGCCTATCGCATCAGCGTGGATGACAAGCCCCTGGTCGCAGAGATGATCGCCAGCCAGGTGACGGTCCACGGCGACAACATCACGAAGTACACTGTCCAGGCAGGAGATACGCTGGGGGAAATCGCCCTCAAGTTCGACTCCACCGTTGCTGCCCTCGCTCAGGCCAATGACATCGTCAATTCTGACCTGATATTCCCGGGGCAAGTCCTGGTCATTCTGCCG
>JBHHTZ010000204.1:0-6870 GCA_046753605.1 Anaerolineae bacterium | reverse complement strand
CTTTCACGCAAGGACCAAGGTTCCGATACGGAACCAAGAAACGAGGCCCTCGGGCAATGCCCGAGGGCCTCGTTTGCTATCTTCTCCTTCGACACCTGCCGATGGTTGAGAAGAGTCTCGTATCAACCATTGGGCAGTACTCATCACGGGCCGGCGCACCAGCTCCCGCCACCTGTGCCACCCTCGAAGTAGTAGGTTGCGTCAGCGCCCAGGGTGAACGAACCGGACGAGAAGGTCTGCGTGTTCCCGCCGGCATCATCGAACTGCACCTTCAGAGCGTAGTCTTGGAGGGCCTCCTGGCTGTCGGTGACGTCCGCGAAGGAGAACTTACCCAGGTCATCCGTCGTGGTGTTCGCTACAGCCGTTCCATCGGCCAGTTGGAGCAGCACGGTTACACCTGACCACCGCGTGGCAGCAGCCGGCGGCGCGCCACAGGTGTTTGTCGTATCGTCTCCGTCCGTCCAGATGACACCATCGACGTCCCACAGAGATGCTATCGTCACGTCCCTTGTGACTCCATGCTCACATGGCAGGAAGAAGGTGTCTTCGACCTCGAAGGAGTACGTTGCGCCGCCTGCGTCGAGGTCCACCAGAACCAGGTAGTCGCGACCAGCCGGCACCCCGAGGCCAGTGGAGTACGCAACCTCTGTAGCAGAGGTGGCTGTCACGGTCATCTCATGTTCTGTCCCAGCGAGACTGTCAACCAGCTTCACCGTGGGCTCTGTGGTGCGGTTCTCGATGGCAGACCCCTTCAGTGTGATTTCGACCACCTGAGGATCGCACTGGAAGCCCGGACACTGCGGCACAGCCGGCCCCTCGAAGTCGAACTCCTGGGTGAAGATCGGGAACGCTTCGTGGCCGCTGGCCTCGTCGCCTGGCGGGTTGAACTGCAAGATGCTCTGCACCCGCTGGATGGCCACCGCCGACAGGCCAAACCCGCCTTGCTGGTTTGTGTAAACCCCACTGATCACCGCCGATCCCACAAAGCCCGGATTCATGATGCCCCACGAGTTGAAGTTGATGTACTCGACGTTGAAGGAACTCAGCTTCTCGCACACCACCTCCAGCAACCCGTTGGCATCGTACAGATAGATCGCGAAATCGGTGAACCCAGGCCAGGGATTGACGTTCTGAATGGCCAGTTCGGTGGACAGGCCGCGTCCCTGCTTCAGCAGCGACGGCACGCCAATCAGGCCGGCGTTGCCCGGTCCCAGTTGCCAGTCGAACACCTCCGCCTCGCTGAAGAGGTTGTAGGATACGGCCTCCTGAATCTGGGATGCGGTGGGATCGGTGAACTTCTTCAGGTGGGCCACGCCGGCGATGGGAACGAACGCCTGCGGGCCGGCGGCGTTGCCATACGTCGTCAGGGATTCGACCCGCACTGCCCCCACATACTGGCCGGGCAGGCCGTTGATCACCGGTAAGAAGAATGTCTGCGTACCTCGTGGACAGATGTAGTCAACCAGAGTCGTGATGATATTGCCGCTCTCATCGTAGAAGTAGACCTTGGCGGCGCCGTATTGGCTACCACTGAGATTCTGGACGGTGATGGACGTTTCCCAGCCCTGGAACTCGCGATAAATCAATGGACCGAACAACACCTCACTGCCAGAGTTGAAAGTCGCATTCTGCGCGGCCACGCCGGTGTCGGTCATCAACACGTCCTGGCCGATGTGATCCACCACCACCCCCACCGGCTGCGAGGTGCGAATCCAGACACTCCCCACAAAGCTGGGTCCCACGGCGTCGCTGACGTTGTACAGCGCCGTTTCGCCGGGCGAGATGCACAGAATCTCGACGATCTGAGCTCGCAGGCACTCGTTCTGTTCCTGGAACCACAGTTCCACGCCGGTGTTGCTCAGGCCGGAGTTCTGGATGTACAGCCACGAGGACAGGCCGCCGGCATCGGCGTATACGACCGGGACGTAGTAAGCGAACCCGCCGAAGACGGGATCGAAGGCCCCCTCTTCGGGGCCGGTCAGGCCGGCATACGCGCCGGACACCGTGAGGTCTGGCGATGGCGTTCCCTGGCCCACCCGGACCACATCGACGGCCACAGGTTGGCCGCCTGTGGTGGGAAGGCCGAAGAAATCGTTACCCTGTCGGAAAGCCAGGTCGAAGCGCCGGTACTCGTCCGCGTCGAATGCCACGTCGGCAAACAGCCGCTCGCAGAACGTATCGGCGACGTTTACGGGTTGGCCGTCTGCATTGAGAACATCCACGTTCGGGAACGTGTAGACAATGCCGGACCTTGCACCAACCGGCACCTGCTGCTCACCGAACATCCAGGTAGCGCCTGGCTTAATGAGACCGGAGCACTCAATCTTGAATGGGCCAACGGCCTGGGGGCCACAGGCGCCGGCATCTCCCCAGAGCAGCACGATGGCTCTTGTGAAGGTGTTCCCCACGTTTTGAACCTGGATCAGCGTCTGGCTCGTGGCCTCGGTGCCCACGGATGCCAGGATGGGGAGTTGCGTTCGCGTGCCGGCCGGCGGGTCTGGCCATGGCGGCTCAGCCCCGACAGGTTGTGCGCCGCCCCATACCAGCGCTAGTGCCGCGAGAGCAAGCACAAACCATGAAAGGATGCGAATCCGCCGCTGACCGAATGGGCGAATCAGTTGTCCGTTCATTCTGATTTCTATCATCACGTTTCCCTCCTTGGAGTTTGGAGATTGGAGAATGGAAATTGGAGATTGGAGATTGGAATAGGGCGAACTTGCACCTTCCACTTTCCACTTTCCACTTTCCGTCTTCCGTCTTCCATTTCCCGTCGCCGGGCTATTTCAAAGGTTGCCACCGTCGAACGTTGTTTGTCTCTTCGAGTGTGCCTTCAATGAACTCCATCGGCCGCTCAAGAGATTGGAAATAGCATTTGTGTCCGCTCTGAACGTGCTGAATGCTGCCGCGCCAGGCAGGGGGCTCGCCCGGCTCACGCCAGATTCGCACCAGAAAAGAGGCGTAAGGTTGTGCGCTTTCGGGCATCGCAGCCCTCCTCATCCGAGTCGTAGCCACTTGCATCGTCATATCTACAGATACCTCGCCATGGTTGTTATGATTGTCGGTGTGAGACCCTAAGGGTTTATAAAACCCTTAGGGTCTGCTGCTTGCGAATGCGCGCGTCCCCATCAGGAGACACCCGCTAACTTCGGTGAAGGACCCTTCTTCCCCAAAGTCAGCGGGGGTCTCGCTCCTACTGCGGTTGGTCTTTGCGGAAATCAACTGTTGCCCTCGATCACGGCACCGACTCCTTTCGCCCTGGTGGCAGTTCATGTCCAACTTTCTGACTCCCAGTATAAGCCTGGGCCGTCAGTGCTCTGCCATTTTGGCGTCAGTGCAGCGTCAAACTTGCGTCAAAGCAGAAACCCGAAAAAAGAGGCCGGCACGGCAGCGTACGCTGCCGTGCCGGCCTCTTTTTTCGGAATGAATCCTTAGTTATGGAATCCCTAGATAATGTGTAAAGTGTTGTCTGCCATCGTGAGCCGCTCCACGCCGGCCTCCGTCACCACCCAGTTATTATTCTCCACGCCGGCGGCTTCCACCACCAGCGTCTGAATCTCCAGCATCGCGTCAACGCCTCTACCAGCGACGAATCCAGCTCGCCAATGGCGAAAGTCCGCGTTTGGTCCACCACGTAGCCATTGTGGACGAAAGTGAGATCGACGATGATGGGCTCGCCCCGGCGCAGCGGTGTCTCGCTGGGTCCCACCACATTGGTGATTGTAGCGTGGAAGTCGGTGATCCACTCGAAGCTGAGTGGGGCATTGGGCAACCTCCGCTGGGTACACCGATGGTTGCCAGAAGCATGCCTCAACCCTCGGAATCAGGCACACCAGCACACAAAGCCGAAGGCGCCTTGAGGGAAGTTACGCGCAGGGAATGGAGTGGTGACGCTGGAGAAAACTGGACAACTCGCCGTTGCCTCTTGCTAAAAAACGTGTTCTTCATTAACCCAGGTTTCCTTCTTCAAACAATACCGCACGGTACACCACCATCGCGACGGCGCCACCACAACCGGGTGGGCGCCCATGAAGAAAACCACTTACAGCTTGCCGGCCTTGGGGGTGAGTTCGCCATCAGCGGTTTCACCAACAAAGACCTGCGCCACTACATCGCGGACAAGAACTCGGACCAAATGACGCGCTTGCTCAAACGTCTAGGGCAAGAACTTGACTGGTAAGGCACTAAGTGCGGTCGACCTTGGAGAAGGCGGCCGACAACTTCGGTTCTGCGTTCAGCTCCGGTAGCGGTACACGATCCGACCGCGGGTCAGATCATAAGGCGTCAACTCAATCTTAACGCGATCCCCCAACAGAACGCGAATATAGTATTTTCGCATCTTGCCAGACAAATGGGCGAGAACCCGGTGCTCGTTTTCTAGTTCCACTTTGAATTGTGCGTTAGGAAGGGCCTCGACGACGGTCCCTTCCACTTCGATCCTTTCCTTGGTATTCACTGCCACTGGCATTCCTCCTGTCGTACCTGTTGCGGCGCAAAAAAGTCGCCAGGCAAACTATCCTGGCGGCTCGGTGCGTGCATTGGTGAACCAGTCTGTCTTAACAATAATGTTAACATAGAACCGGCCAGGAGTCAAGTCGGTGAAAGGTTGAACCGCAGACTGTTGTGGCAGTGCGGGATATCATGCCCCCCTCACAGTTGTTGAACGACCGCTGGATCAAAGCGGTCGCGCTTCAGAAACCGCCCATGCCCCGGATCGCCGCGAAACTCGCCGTCGTGCCACACGATGCGGCCGCGCGAGATGGTGGTGCGGACGCGGCCGTGGATGGTCATGCCGGCATACGGCGTGAAGCCGGCGTTGCTGTGCAGGCCGTCGTCGGTCAGCGTCCACGCCTCACGCGGATCGTAGACGACCACATCGGCGTCGGCGCCGGGCGTCAGCGTGCCTTTGCGCGGGTAGAGGCCGAAGATGCGGGCCGGATTGGCGCTGAGCAACTGCACCAGGCGGTTGATCGAGATGCGCCCGGTTGTGACGCCGGCGGTGTACATCAGCATCAACCGCGTCTCGACACCCGGCACGCCCGGCGACGCAGTGCGAAAGTCGTTATCCTCCAGCCGGCGCTCCTGCGGATAGGCGCAGTGATCGGTGGCGATGCTGTCGATGCGGCCGCGCTCCAGCGCCTCCCACAACTCCGCCTGGTCGCCGGCGGTGCGCAGCGGCGGCGTCATGAAGTAGCGCGCCGGCTCGCGTGCGTAGTCCGCGTCGTTCAGCAGCAGGTGGTGGGTACACGCCTCGCCCATGGCCGGCTGCCCCCGCATTCGCGCTGCAGCCACCAGCGCCGGCGACCGGCCCACAGACGTATGGACGAAATAAATCGGCGCATTGCCGGCCTGGCGTGCCAGAAACAGGCCGCGGTTGATGGCTTCCAACTCGGCCAGGCCGGGCCGGCTGGCGGGATGGTGAGCCAGGTCGGGCTGGCCGGCGGCCACGAATCGGGCTTTCGTCGCCTCGACGATGCTGTCATTTTCGGCGTGGACGATGACGAGCAAGCCCAGATCGTTGGCCAGAGCCAGGGTGCGATACCAGGCGTCGTCGTCGCAGTAGAAACCGCCTTGCCGGTAGGTGGTGTACACCTTGATGCTGGTGACACCGCGCTCGGCGACCTGCGCCAGTTCGGCGTCCTGACCTCGGGACAGGTCCACGACGGTCCCGTGCAGGCCGGCGTCGATGTGGAGCTGACCCTCCATCTCCGCCAATCGCTCATCCAGGCCCTTCAGCAACGACTCCTGGACGTGCTCGCTGACGAAGTCGATGATGGTGGTCACGCCGCCACACGCCGCCGAGCGCGTGCCGGCCGCGAAATCGTCCACCGTCAGGTAATCGCCGACGCGCAGCCGGAAGTGGACGTGCGGGTCGACCATGCCCGGCATGACGTAGCAGCCTTCGGCGTCGATGATTTGATCGCCGGGGCGGGTGGGCAGTCCGGCGCCCAGGGATTGGATCGTTTCGTTTTCGATTCTCAGGTCGGCCGGCACGGAGCCGGCTTCCGTGACCAGTGTGCCGTTCTTGATCAGAAGTCCCATCATAGAAGTCCCAATTGCTTTCCGACAAGGCGGTCCAACCAGCGGTCGGGCAGGCAGCGGGGAATGAGCCAGCCCCTCAGCAGACTGCGAACAAATGTGTACCGGGTTTTGGGCCGACTGCTCTCCAGAGCCTCCCGAATTGCCCGGCCAATCACTTCGACCGGCAAACCATCCTTCTTTCCGCCCTCAACGAAACCCTTCTGAAATCTGGCCAGCATGGGGGCGTAGTCGGTCTCGGCAAAACGAGTTGCGTCCTGTTGAGCTGCCTTGTCCCAAATAGGTGTGACCACGGCTCCCGGTCCAATGATGATCACGTCAATGCCGTAGAGCAGCAACTCGCGGCGCAGACTGTGGGAGAGAGCTTCCAAAGCGTGCTTGGACGCTGCATAAGGTCCCAGAAAAGGAGCCGCCACCTGCCCACCCACCGAGCTGATGTTCACGATGCGACCAGGAGGATGCGGCGCGTTCTTCCGGGCCCCCAAGAGAGGCAAGAAGGCCTGGGTAACCGCCAGCGTACCGAACACGTTAACCTCAAATTGGTAACGAACCTCGTCAAGCGGCAAGTGCATTAGGGGGCCGCCTACGCCAATCCCCGCGTTGTTGACCAGGCCGGCCAGGCCCGACTCACCGACCACCTCCCCGACTTCGGCGGCGGCCGCCCGAACAGCCGCTTCGTCCGTCACATCGAAGAGAAGCGGGGTGAAACTCTGGCCTAACTCCGATCGAACCCGTTTGCCATCCTCGGCCTTTCGCACGCTGCCAAAAACGTGGTAGCCATGCGTTACTAACTCTTTAGCCCCTGCCAGGCCAATCCCCGTTGAGGCCCCGGTG
>JBHHTZ010000203.1:0-6879 GCA_046753605.1 Anaerolineae bacterium | reverse complement strand
CGGGCGGTGGCTGAGAAGCAGTTCGCTGTTACCGGATTATTTTCTCAAGGTTCATAATCCGGCTAGCCCTATACTGTATCACTTCATCGGCGGGCGGCGCCGAGTCCCCCTACCCCACCTTCAGCGCATCCAACAAGCCGGCAGCAGCCGACACGGCCGCCTTGAGCAGCTCAGCCCGATGGGCCTGGGCCTGCTGCACCATGTCCACGTGAATTTCCCACAACGCCTCATCCACCTCGCTGTGGCCTTCGGGCACACACACCAGCGTGTCCCCGTCGAGGTTGATGCGTGTCATGGCCCGCAGTCTGGCTGTGCCGGCAAACTGATGCGTCTTGACGTCGTAGGTCACGCCGGCCAGGTCGTCACTCACGTAGGTGGATACCTCCAGGCTGGAGGCGTTGTCGATGGCCTGCTCCAGAGCGCCGCCCAGCTTGTCCGCGAACTGCTGGAGCGAATTCGTCAGGCGCGCGCGGGCCTGCTTGAGGGAGTCGGAGTCGAACAGACCGTAGTCTAACGGCACCGCCGCCGCCGGCGCGGCGGGCACCGGGGTTGCCGGCGCCGGCGTCGTGGCAGCAGTTGCCGGCGTCACAGTGACCGCCTCGATGGTTGGGCGCTCAGCCTCGGCCGCCGGCGCGTCCCCCACCATCAGCCGCACCGCCGGGTCGCCGAGGATCACGTAGCTGCGGGCGTCGTTGTTGGCGGTCCACAGGCCGGCCAGTTCCACGTCATCCGGCGTCTTCCCGAATTCGATCTCTTCCAGTTCGACGCTCAGGTCGGTGGAGAGTTCGGCATACCGTTCGTTGAAGTATTCGACGGCGGACCCAATCGGATGACCTTCCATAAGCCTCTTCAGAGTGCCCTCGAACACGGCCAACTGCCCTCCCGCCCGTCCCCACATGAAGGAGTATCCCCAGGCCCGCTCCACATGCCCCACCACCGCCAGCGCACCCCCCTTTGGATGACCCAGTAGCCGCTGTGGCAGCCGGGCGACGAAGGCGTGCGGGGCGATAGCCGCCTGCTCATGGAACGCCTGGTGGGCGAACTGGTCCAGGCGGGGTGTGCCGGCTCCGTAACAGGCAAAGTGGAAGGTGAGCAGGCCCAGCAGCCGGGCGTCGTCGCCCACGTCCTCCGCCGCGAAGTAGTGATCGGGGGGAATAGCCTGGTGCCAGGCCAGCGGTCCGGGCCAGTCCTGGCAGAGCAGTGCGCCCTGATGTGGCAACTGGCGCGGGTCGCCGTTGGGAAAGCCCATGCCGTGGCTGGCAGTGAACAGCAGGGCCGGCGTTTCCTCGCCGCCGATGAGTTGAGCCAGTCGCGCCTTCCTGGCCTCTTCCGCGAGCACCGTCTGCACCACCCAGTCAGGCTGATCCTGGCCCATTTTTTCGGCCAACGGCTTCACCAGGTGCTTGGCGCTAAGGCTGGTCGCCCGGTCGTCTCGATTCTCGGCTCCCCAGAATGTGGCCTGGCGAGGTAGCGATAGCTTGCCAGTCTCCGCCTCCACCACGCTGCGGGCATAGCGGGCATACTCATCCAGCGTGTCGAAGTGGATGCGACCCACGGCATACTGCACGTCCAGTTGATATTGGAAACGATAGGGGATCTCCTCTGGACCGCCGACGATGAGCAGGTAGTAGGGCACCTTCTCCGGGTCGGCCGGCCCGGGGCCGGCGCCGTGGCGGGTCAGGAAGTCCAGCTTCGACTCACCTGGACGATACGCGTCCACACCGGTGTATTCTTTGTAGTAGTGTTCGTGCTTCTCGGCCGCTTGCTCGCGCCGGCGCTCCAGCATCTCGCTCAGGGCCTCGCGGAGGGCGGGGTCGGCGCCGTGGGCGAAGATGACACCCCAGCCGGCTTCCGCCAGGTTCCTGGGGTCTACGCCTTCCTTGGGTCCCAGCGTCGCTTCAATAGCCCGTTTGTGGTACCATTTGAGCTCCTTAAGATGCTCTTCATCCAGCTCTTCGCCCTGGGCAATCTGGGAAATCTGCGCCGGCGTCATCGGCGGCAGCAGGTAATCGCCGGTGGCGCCGTTTATGCCGTTGAAAACCAGTTCGGTACTCATTCCGTATCCTTTCTTCATTCGGCGAGGTCTCCTGACCGAGCGCTCTATCGCCTCGGTCGGAGACCTTCGGCGATCATCGAGCGGTCGATCGTGAGGGCGTTCATAGGTCCAGCTCCAACCCCGGGAAATCCAGGCCGGGCGGACCCTCGCCGGCCAGCCTGGCCTGGACGACGGGGGGCTCGCACACCTTCGCCAGCGCCGTCTGCACATCTGCTTCTGCCTGCTGGATCTGCTGTCGGAGGTCAGTCAGCTTGACTGGCTTGGGGGGCACCTCCTGCAAAGCGGTGATGAAATCCTCGACCGCCTGGCCGGCCGGCGGTGTGTCAGCCGGCACAAGCAGGCGTCCCAGGTCTGCGCCGGCAGCCCGACGCAGCGCTGTCAGCCGGCGGGCCAGTTCGGCCGCGTCCGGGTTGTCCATGATGAGCGCTCTTTGCTCGAACGGCGACGGGATTTCGTGCGCCCGCCCCATGATACGCAGAGCGTCCTCATACGACGGGTCGATGTCGCTGCCACCACCACCGCCGGCCCCCATCTGTTTGCCGCTGCCTCGATCCAGCGGATCGGGCCCCAAACCATCGTCGAACGAATCGCGACTTTCTGGCATGTTTCATCTCCCAATCACCCTCCCGCAGGTTGCGATGAACGATGCTTCTTCCCCGAAGACAAGCTCTTGACCAGTGATTTCCGGCAAAACAAGGTTCAAGCCTGCGGGAGGGTGTGTTTACCCTGATTATATGAACGAGTCAAATCCTGGAAATTCCACGTTCTTTGAGCCAGGTCCTTACTCTTACCCGCCGCTCGGTGTCATCTCGGGGTGACAGACGCAGATATGTCTGAAGATCGGTGATGGTGCTGCTCTCGTCGCCCAGGCGAGCGCGAAGGCGTCCACGGCTGAAATAGAAGCGGCCTGTGCCGGGGGCGCGGGCAATCGCCCGGTTCAGGTGCGCCAATGCCTCGTCCCAGTGGCCCAGATCGCGCAGTGCCAGTCCGAGCTTGTGGTGGGTTTCGGCCCGAGGCGCACGCTCCAGCGCCGCCTTGTAGTCCTTGACGGCGGGTTCGGTTGAACCGATTTCGTAGTAGGCCAGCCCTCGCCCTTCGTAGGCCGGCGCGAAATCCGGGTTGCTGCGTATTGCCTTGTCGTAGGCTCTGATCGCCTGCCGATACGTTTTCGTAGCACGCTCCTCGTCCCCCTGGGCGCGCTGGGTATTCCCCAGGATGCGCAGCGCCTCGCCCAGGTTGAACGCAGCGTGGGCGAAGTCGGGAGCCAGCTTCAGCGCCCGTCGGTAGTCGGCGATGGCGGCGCGACGATCCTGGCGGTAGACGGCGTGCACGTTGCCGCGATAGAAGTAGGCGTAGGCGAGTCCCGCCGGCCGATCGTCAGCGGTTTCGGATTCGCCGGCCTCGATGGCCTGGTTCAGCGCTCCCAGCGCCCGCTCGTAGTCGGCGTTCCAGTAGTACAACTGGCCCAGGGTGAAGAAGACGAAGTAGTCTACCTGGCGCGGCAGCTCCCGGTTGACGAAAAGGGCAAAATCCTCGTTCGAGTACAATGCTCCGCGCACGCTGGCATCGGACCGAAAGACCGCCGGATCCCGATAGGCGAACAGGGACTCGGTCACGCTGAAGCAGGCGCGGAAGCGGCTGACGTCGTACCACCCCCAAATGACCAGCGCTGCGCCGTACCGCGCCGCCAGCCGGCGCACGAAATCGTCGTCGCCCGGCCCGAAAGCCGTCTGCTTCAGCCAGACGACGCGCACCGCTCCCAGGTCCGCCTTGGCAACGTGATCCTGCAACTCATCGCGCAGGTCGATCTCGAAATGGGCCTCTGCGTGACCCTTGAACTCTGGGATGAGTATGAGCGTCTCGCCTGACCGTGCAGGCTCCGCCTCCAGCGCGTCAGGCGGCGCGGCAAAGACGCGCTCCGCACCGCGTTCCAGGAAGAGGGTGGGGATGCTCCAGCTCCAGCCGCCCCGATCCAGCAGGAAGCTGCGCGCTTCGTTGGCCGCCAGATCGATCTGGCCGTGGGTGGCCAGCCGGCGGTAGAAGTGGTAGGTGAATTCGCGGGCCACGTCGATGCCCACCTTGTCGCGCATGGCCACGGCCGCGCCCGCCCCTGCCTCGATCAGGGCCGGCGCCATGCCCACCAGCACGCCGGCGTTCACCTGCGCTGCCGACTCGCAGGCCGCCAACATGATCAGGTGGGGTGGTCGGGGCAGAGTTCCCAGGCGCTGAATCCACTCCGCCGGCCGAACGACCTGCACCGCGCGGTCGGGCTCCTGCTCCAGGAAAAGAGCCGCTTCGCCGGTGCTGCGCCGAAACGCACCGTGGCCCAAGAAGTGGAACACCTTCGGCTCACCTTCCAGCGCCTGGCAGATTCGATCCAGGCTGACCGGCGGTTCGACCCGTTGCACCTCCACCAGGCCCTGCAACGGCCGCAGCGCCCGCTGGAACTCGGCCCATTCCAGGTCCACGTCCAGCGGCGCCAGCTTGAACTGTTCCAGGTTGGACGGGTTGCTGATGGCAACGACGACACGCAGCGGCCAATCGATCTGTGGCGTGCGGGCATGGCTGTCGGTGTCTGGATGGAGCAGGCGCGAGAAGGGTGTGGCCGGCCCGGTCGCCAGGGGCAGGGGGTGATCGCCGTTGGGGCGCAGCAGGCACTCCCAGCGCAGGTCGTGGAATTCACCCACATCGCCGGCCACGACCAGCCGCACGCGGGCCGGGCCGGCCTGCTGCAGCGCCTGGCCGATGTCGCCGGCCAGGATGGCCTCCGTCAGGGCACGGCCGTATGTGTCCGGGTCCAGCACGTCTCTCAGCGCGGCGAGGTCCAGTGCCACCGGCGCGGACGCCAGGGGGTGGCCGGCGGGGTCAAGCAACGTTGAGGCAAGTGCCCCCTCGCTCGCCGAGAGTTGGATGGTGATCTCAGGAATGCTCACTGGGCTACCTCGCGGGCCGGCGATTTGCGCCCTCGTCAATCAGGGAGTTTGCTACCGGACACCTTTCGTCCAGCGCCGGCCGAGTAGGAGCGAAGCGACGTATCGAGGCCAAGCGGCTTTGCAGGAAAGCCGCTCGCTTGATTTCGATACGCTACGCTACTCAATCGGCGCTCGCTCGTCAAGCTCCGGCATAGAGAAACTTAGCGGGTGAACCGGCTGAATCCCGAACGATGGGACCAGCAGATCGCGCAGGTACTGCTCCGAAAAGTCGATCTTCAACTCGACCCACATGGGCAGGTGATCGGACATCTGGAACGTGCGCCAGGTATTCAGGTAGTAGGCGGTGTTGTGCGCGCTGTCCGTGGGCCGGCCATCCGCAGCCAACTCAAGCTCATCCAACTTCTTCATGTGCTCGAAGTAGACGTCTTTGTCTTCCTCACGGAATACGGATTTGTACAGGTTGAACACGCCGGCCTGACCACCGAACTGAAGCTGCCCATCCCGTGCTTTGAAGACGATCTGGTCGTAGTGTTTGTTCAACCGCATATTGGAGGGTACATCGGACAATCCCTCCGGGACGATGAAGCCCTGTTGCTTGAGAGCCTGCATGGTCTCGTGGTCTGGACTGACGATGTTGAAATCGCCCAGGATGATGTAGTTGGCCGATTCGTCGTCCGCCCTCTGGGACAGAAGTCTGGCGATGGCGGCGATTTCCTCAATGCGTCTGGCCAACTTCGGGCCTGAGTCAGCGCCGTAGTAGATGTGGACGGTGCAGATCATGAACACGAACCAGCCCGACTGGAACGCAACCAGAAACGGGGTGCGCGCGAACTGTCTTTCACCCCGAATAAGCCGGCGCATCGGCAGGACGATCTCGCCGGCAATCTTCTGGAAGCGCACCTTGCGCGTGTCGTACACGAAAGCCATTCGTTCCATGTTGCCGGAGCGCCCCTCGGTGCTGTCGGTAGCGATGTAGTCCCAATCCGATCCCAGGATGCGCATGACCGTCTTCAGCGCCGACAGGTCCTCATTCACCTCCTGGACGGCTACCAGGTCAAAGGCGGAGATGATTTCTGCGATGTAGAAGAAGGACTCCTTCAGACGCGGGCCGTGTCCGAACTTATTGGAGTCGAAGTCGCGGATGTTCCAGGTCGCTAACAGCAACGTGTCGTCCACGGTGCGTGGGGGTATCTCCTCTCGGATCTGCTGACGCAGGGTGAGCAGATTCTGAGCCGTACGTTGACTGTCTTGTGGCTCGAAGTTCCATCGAAGGGGAAAGTAGTACGGCATGTCTGTCTTCCTTTCTGCCCACAGCCCGGTTGCGGATTCGGACAGAGCTGTGTTATCGACGTGCCAATGTGATCAAGGATCTGCTACGTGAAGCAGGGTGTCCAACAAGGAGATGGCAGAAGAGTAGCGCAGGTGCAGAGCTGCGCCTGTCATGGGCACACCGGACTGGTGGTAGTGAGATCATCGGAGGCTAGAGCCCGGTGATCTCTTGTTGGATTACATACAATTATAGTCTGGTATCGTAGCCGGCGCAACACCGCTTTCGCCGGAGGGCACACAGACGAGCTGTCAGGTGACCGGCGCCTCCGACCAGGATTTTGCCTTGTATGGGCTACGGGCAAGGCGCCGGTCACCTGAGTGTGACAAGTCGTCAGTGCGCCCTTCGCCTGAACAGCCTGCGGTTGGAGTCACTTACGGCCCAACAGGACGCCCTCAACCAGGTTGAACTTCAGCCGGCCATCGACCTCGCGCGGCGACAGCCACTGCTGCACCTCCGGCGGCGCGTCGAAGAGCATGGCCCGCAGCCGCGCCTTGTCAGCCGGCGGAACATCCATGCGCCAGGCCCAGTTCTCGAAGTCCATCATCTTCGTCAGCGTCTGC
>JBHHTZ010000202.1:0-6885 GCA_046753605.1 Anaerolineae bacterium | reverse complement strand
AAACCGCGCCTACCATTGCGAAGTCGCCCTTCGGCGACTGAAACTCAATCCGCGTGGGCGGATTTCGCAAGGGTTGCCGCGAATTCATTCGCCAGGCAGGAAGTGGCTGAGTAGTAATCCTCACCGGTAGGTCCGCTTCAAAACCCTTAACACGTTCAAAGTGACCCACCGGTTGGCATCTCCCGCCTGCCCCCAATCGAGGCCGGCACTTCCAACGGCGCGGTCAAGCGGCCAGCGCCCACCGTCCATCTGTTTCTGAACGACCGAGTCCAATGCTAACCGCACGCGCTCGTCCGGGCCGTGGCCGAGATCCGTCAGGACACGCAGCGCATACAGGACATCCAGCGGATCGTAGTTCGGAAAACTGAGCTGCAGTGCCTCAGCCGGCGGCGCCGACAGGGCTTGTCGTAGAAACAGGTCGGCCCCCTGCTGCATGGCCGCCCGTGTGTCATCGTTTCGGTATTGCGGGGGGATCGCGCTCATGGCCCACAGGATACACAGACCTCCCCAGTCACCCGACTGACCCTCCGCGTCCGGTCCGAGCCAGTCGCCGGCCAACGCATGCGCCACCATCCGATCTGAGGCGCGGCGGATCCGCTCGTCCTCAGCATAGCCCAGCCGGTGCAGCGACCACAACAGCAGCCCCGTCACCTGATGTTGTGTTACCGGGCCCTCGGGAGTCAGCATCACATCGCCGGCCGGCGTCAGGAACGTTTCCAGAACGAAGTCGGCGGCGGTGGCGACCCGAAAGTCTTGCCCCGTCATCCCCAGCTCCGCCAGCAGGTAGAGCTGCCACAGCGTGGCGTCATATCTCGGTTCTGCGAGGTGATGCGGCGTTTCCCACCAGCCCTCGGGGTTTTGCCGGCTGAGAATCGCCTGCACAGCCGGTGACGTGCGAATGCGGAGACGAGCATCGTGCAGGGCCAGGGAATGCTTCGGGCGCTCCAAAACCTCGGCCAGAAAGAAGAAGGCAATCGACGGTTCGTCGTCCTGCAGAAGCCACGCCATCGGGTCTCCCCGCAGCGCTTCCCACCACCTAGTCAAGATCCGAATCCCCGTCGCCCAGAAGCTGTCGCACGACCTCCACCATGTGCGGCGCCATCGGCAGGTCTGCCATGTCCTCGAGGCCGATCCAACGCACAGCCACGCTGTCATCCCCAGGGCGGAGCGTGCCACCCACCGGCTGCGCCAGCAGATCGATCAGCACATAGTGGAAGCGTATCCTTCCCGCTTCGTCTCTGTCGATCAGATCCCTTACCGCGATCACTTCACCGGGCTCTATTGTGAGGCCGGTTTCCTCGTATGCCTCGCGAGTGGCGGCTTCGGCCAGGGTCTCGCCCAATTCCAGCCGGCCTCCGGGGAAAGCCCACGTGCCGGCCCCCGGGTCCTTGCCGCGCTGCACAACCAGAACGCGATTCTCGTTGATGACTATAACACCGACGCCGATGCTCGGTTGCTCAGGGTACTTCCGACTCATGGCCGCTAGTATACACGCTTTTGAGAGACAATGCCAGTAGAGGCTCGAACACCGCGATCATTCGAATATCCTGTGATACAGATCCGGGCCATAGCTGGTTGGCAAGGGTTCCCCTTCAATGAGTTTGAAGGTGCGAGTGCCGTCGGGTTTCCTTTCTGCGCGTAAGAAGAACACGTTTTCCACCTGTTGGCCCAAAAAGCCTCGTGCGAACTCGTAGAGATGCGTTACGAAAAGCACCTTGATTCGCCGTTCCAGCAAGGCGCTGACCACTTGCCGGGCGATTCCCGAGCCTTCGTGCTCGTTGGTAGCGGCAAAGGACTCGTTGAACAAAACCAGCGCGTCAGGGGTGAGGGCATCCACAATGGCACTCATTCGCCCCAACTCTTCATCCAGCTTCCCACTTTGCATGGAGACGTCCTCTTCCCGTTTGTAGTGCGTAAAAAGACCACGGCACAGATCGGCAGAAAACGATTCCGCTGGCACAAACAAGCCGCAGTGCATCATCAATTGTGCCAGTCCGATGCTCCGCAGGAACGTGGACTTGCCACCCTGGTTGGCCCCCGTGACAATGACCAGGTCTTTCCCATCGGCCGCGACATCATTCCCGACCACCTTCCGCTGCACGGTCAGCGCCAGGGCCACATCGTACAGGCCCTGGCATGACAGCCGGCGCTCGCCGGCCGGCGCCGGCTCCGGAAACGTGATGGGTTCTCCCAGTTGGTCAAGTTTTGCGGCCAGATTCAGGCAACCGATGTAAAAGGCCAGTTCCCGCCGCAAGACGTTGAGGAAGCTTTCTACGTGCTCAGCGGCCTGAGCGACGGCGTTGGCTGCCTGGTTGAGACTTCGGTCTTTCAACTCTGTCAGCGCTCTCGCCCCATGGTCGTCACGGGGGTGGAGCTTAAAGGAGTAGACTGGAGATCGACTGGGAAGGAGGCGCTGCACCCAATTCCGGTCATCTTCGTTGGGTTTGCGAAGGACATAGTTTGCGCCTTCATTTCCCTTTCCCAGCTCTGCACTGACCAGAACGCCACTGCGGAATGCAAGAACCTTGAGATGATGTTCAACCGTGGCAAGGTATTCGTCATCCAGTTCCTGCTGAATCGTGGCAAAAAAGCGACGAAAGCCCTCGGATTCGAATTCGCCGGCGTGGGCATCGGCAATGCTTCTCAACTCCTTGAGCAAGCCAAGGTATACCTTGAGCATATCTCTTGCCCCGGTCAGGACGCTGCTCGGATAATGCAGGCCGAAAATGCCCAACCACTGCTTACGTTTGCTCTCCAGGGCCCGGACCGGAATCTGATAGATTTCCCTGATAACTTCCACGTTCTTCAGACAATCCCTGAGGATGTCCTGCCGGTAATGAATCTCTTTCAGATCCGTCAAACCCGATAAAATGACGCGTTTGACCACATCGAACACGAAGGCATCGCCCTGGGCCATGGTGTTGAACAGCGTGTTCAATTCCAGGTCTTGCACCAGGTCATCGGTATGGGGTGGAAGCGGCTGTTCGGGATCGAAATCCCGGTCGGGGTACAGCAACAAAACCTTCATGGTTGAATGCGCTCCTTGATTTGCCCGTGGGTCAGGCGGTGCTTTTGGGCAATCGAGAGGGCATAGGCCAGCCCGTCGGCCGGCTTTCTGACGATCTTGAATGTCCGAATCACCGGGTTTTGGGGGTCCACGGTGCTGACCATGCTGACGGTTTTCTCACTCAGACGCGACAGCTCGTCAATGAAGGTGACCCACACGCAGAGGGCGTCCAGAGCCATCATGCGACCCATGATCTGTTTGCTCAGAAAAGCGGCATCTTCCAGGGTCGTGGAGGCAAAGATTTCGTTCAGAATGAGAATGCTGTCGGGTGTCGCGCGGGCGACGATGTCGTGAACGCGCACCAGGTCATCCTGCAGTTTGCCGCGCAGGTTGCGGATATCTTCCGCACGTTCGAAATGCGCAAGAATCTGATCGGGCAGGAACAGGCCAGCTTCTCGGCCCGGCACGGGACAGCCCAGGCCGGCCAGGTAGTGCAACTGACCAAACGTGCGGGCGAAGGTGGTCTTGCCGCCCTGATTCGGCCCTGAGACCACGATGATGCGCTCCGGCCCCTGCAGGTAAAAGTCGTTGCAGATGACCGGCGTTGTGGTGTCGAGCAAGGCATGGGCCAGCGCCAGGTCAAAACCATCCCGCACGAACACCTCGCGGCGGGTTGTGCTCACCTGGGGATAGCAAAACGGAAGTCCTTTGCGCCTGATGTCTGCGATGAATTCCAGATAGGCGATGTAAAACTGAATCTCGCGGTCGAAGGCGCGGATCGTTTCATCCACAAATCGGCTATGCCGGCTGCAAAACTGATCAAGCGCGGCAAAGGGCTCGGGGAACAGCCGGGCGACAAACTCGAGGATCTTGGCCTCAATGTGATTCATGCCGGACCTCGCCGGCAGATCGACCAGATAATTCTTGACCGCACCCTGCCTGAACTTCTCGAAGACTTTCTCGATCTCTATGCTGTAGTCCGTCTCCCTTTCGCGTTTTCGCACGCTGAACTTACCGCTTTTGATGATCACACAATACTCTATGCTCATCAACCCCTCTTTGACCTTCTGCGCATCTGTCCTCAGCGACTCGAATTCCGGCGAGCGGACGTAGTTCGCCAGATACTTCCGGAACGCCTGCAGGCCCTGTGAACGCAAGTCCGCCTGGCTCAGGTTTCCCGCCAACTCGATCACGGCATTGCAATAGACCAGTGCTGCTCCCAGAAACCAGCCCTTTTTGTGATAATCAAAGTCCAGTTTTTCAACCAGGGCCAGATGGCGGCGTACGACGGTCATCTTCTCGGCAAAGGCTTCGATGGACGCCATCAGTGTGGCGTCTTCCAGCTCCTGCATCACTTCCTGGCGATAGCGGATGGTTTCCACATCGCGCAGGGGCGTGTAAAAGAACGGCCTCAAGTTGTATCCCTGCTTGCGGGCCGTGATAGCCTCTATCACCTGATCCAGGTTGAGATCACCGAAAAAGGCAGGCTGTTCGGCTGTCTCTCGCGGAACGCCTGCGTTATCGCATAAAATGCTACGAAACGTCATAACGGAATCCCCTGTTCTGCTTCACGAAGTGTATCCAGCGCTCGGAGGGCAGCATAGCCACGCTGGGGCGCGGGCTTTGCGTCGCCTGTTGCAGCGCTTGCCGGGCCTCCTGCCTGCCGATCCGATCTGCCCCAACGCCTCTGCCGCAGCCACGCGCGCGACGTGCGGGACAGCCGAGATGGAGAGCATGAGCGCTTGTCTGGCATCGTGCAACCTATATAAACAAAAAACCCCTACAGAAGCAACGCTCCCGTAGAGGCCATTAGCCCGAAGGGCATTCGAAAGGCGAGCCTCATCGCCTGGTTCCATATTTTATCCTACAATGGACGATATTGCAACCTCCGCGCTAACGAGAAATTTCACCCGCCGGCGCGGCTCTGGCAATACCGGCCTCCAACCACCGAGAACGTTGTTTCCCCAGCCAGCCGGCCTGTTCGCGCCCAGACAGCGCGGTCGGGTGCGGTTCGTCCCGCTCACCACGGGGCAGCGGCTTGTTGCACGGCCTGGCGGGTTGGCGAACCGACGCCGGCCAGGCAAACGGCCCCGCACTCCCCCTGACTGCCGGCCCGCCTCCCCGTGCAAAACCACCCTCCGCTGTCGGCCTGCCCTCATATTCCCTCTCCTCGATCTGTCAGGCCTACACCGCCGGCTGTCTCTGCTCCGGCTTGACTTCAACCGCTACATTTCTCCGGTTCCCAAGGCTTCCATTACCGCTTTGGGGTTCTTTGCCGCTACCTGCAATAACGCTCTCGCCGGCCCTTCCGGTTTCCGCCGGCCCTGTTCCCAGTTCTGCAATGTTCCCACACTCACCCCGATCATATACGCAAACTCGCGCTGTGATTTCCGAAACGTCTGCCGTATCTCTTTGATATCTAACGGGCCAAATTCAAACCGGCGACCGGGCTCAAGTTCTCCCCGCTTGATCTGACCGGCTTGCTTGACACTCTCAACCAAGTTGGCAAAGTCCTTGTCATTCATTGCAGTCCTTCCTTGACCAAATCCTGCAACACGCGAAGCTGTTGTGGCGTTAAATCGTCTTGCTTGCTTTTCTTGTAGGGTAAGAGCAGATAAATGGTATCTTCCGGCACATCCCAGTAGTAGATAATCCGCAGCCCCCCGCGCTTACCGCTGCCTGGTAGATTCCACCGGATTGTCCGCGCTCCGCCGCCACCGCCAATGAGGTTGCCGGCCTCGGGCCGCAGGAGAAGGGTTAGCTGTAACAACCGATAGTCCTCATCGGGCAACATGTCTTTGAGAAGCTTGGTGAAGAGGGGCGTTTCAATGAAGACCATGCTTAATTATACGTCAGTGACGCACAGATGGCAAATCTTCAGTGAGCCTTGGTGAAGCAATCGTTTTTCTGGAGAATACAAAAAGGGGGTGCGACTGCCACCCTCCTCTCGACGGTGTTTTCAAGACAAGGGCCGTGTAACGGTTAGCGTCACCTGCGCGGCGGGTGCGTGGTCGTCACCCTCGCCTACCGAGACACTCCAATGCGGGTGAGAGACCTCATTTCGCCCACGCTTAACCGCGTCAGGTGCACGCGGTGTTAACACGCGCCCCGCCCGGCCCACCCGAGACCACCGCCCGCCGACGAGGGCCCGGGCAGGAACGGCGCCCCCTGCCGCCTGGGCGACGGTGGTGCTGTCTGTATCTACTTGTTCAGCTTCAAAACAGCCTTCGCTGCTGCACGAGCCCCTGCTTCCTTCGGCAAGTGCTAACTTGCAAAGAGGTCTGAGTGCGTACCGGTCCTGTACAGAACCAACTCATTGCCCTCGACGGCATAGAGTAGAATCCAGTCAGGCTCAATGTGACAATCTCGCTTATCTCTGTGCTGACCTTTGAGCGGGTGGTCTCTGTATCTGGCAGGCAACTTTCGTTCCGCTGATAACTCTTGTATCACAAACACCAACTTGTCCAAGTCTTTGCCTCGCTTTAACATCCGCCTGACATCTTTCTTGAACCGCGAGGTGCGCCTGATTCTGAGTGTCACGACAGCAAATCCTCTACCAGTTCGCCAACCGTGTCAAAGACCGGCATATCCTCTTTGCTTTCGGCAAACGCTTGCAACGTTACGCTGTTGGGAACTTCTGACAGCGCGAGACTTTGCTGAACTTGCTCATCTGCCAAAATGTAATGAGCAATTGCAATTCTCTCCTGTAGGGACAGGGCACAGAACACGCGATAGAACGCCTCCGCCGTACTCAGCGTATGCCCTGTAGTCGTTTGAGACATTTTTCACTCCTTCAGTGTGCTACTTTTTACACTTCGGCGCGTGCATCGCGGTAGGACTGCCAGTTACCCAACAGCCCCCGCACAGATCCCGGCGTG
>JBHHTZ010000201.1:0-6902 GCA_046753605.1 Anaerolineae bacterium | reverse complement strand
GCCATGTTGAAAGCAACCTCAGCCGAGCCGGCCCAGCAGGCCGAGCCGACGGGGCCGGTGGTGATCGTGGCACGGGATGTACCGCCGCGAACCCAAATCATAGCAGAGGATCTGATCACCAAGGAGGCGCCACTCTCGACGATTCCGGCCAACGCAGTACGTGATCAAGAGGCAGCCATCGGCAAAGTCACGACGGCCCAATTGATCGCCGGCGAGATGCTGCTGGAGCGTCGCATCGCCGAGCCAGGCCAACCGGGACCGCAGGTTAGTTTCGATATCGAGCCTGGCAAGGTCGTCATGGCCTTTCCCACGGACGATCTGATGAGCCAGTCCGCCATCCTGCAGCCCGGGGACATTGTTGACATCCTGTACTCGACGCGAGTCAGGTTTACCAATGCTCAAACCGGAGACTCATCCGGTGAGACAGAGACAGACATGGTCACATTCTGGGCTCTGCAAAAGACGCCCATTACGGCCGTCGTGCTGCCGGCGGCTGCCAGAGGCCAGGAGAAAGGAAGCCAGTCTGCATCGAAGCCACTGTCTATATTGCTAGCACTGGACCCACAAGACGCCTTGTTGTTGAAACATCTCAAGGACACCGGCGGTATTGTCGATATTGTGCTGCGTGCACGCGAGGACGATACAGAATATGAGACAAAGCCTGTCAGCCCGGAGTACTTGAAAGAGAAGTATGACCTGACGCCAGGTCGCCAACCATGAAGAACCCAAACCGTACTACTCAGCCACTTCGCGCCTAGCGAATGAATTCGCGACAACCCTTGCGAAACCGACCTTCGTCGGTTCGATGTCGAGTCGCCGAAGGGCGACTTAGCACTGGTAGGCGCGGTTTCAACCGCCGGCATCATGAAGGCTGAGTAGCAACCCCAAGGCCGCCGGCTGGTCTCAGGCTAACTCGTAAGTAATCGCTTTCAACCCAGGACTCCCTTCGTTAGGAGATACCGTGAACACCATTCGCGTACTTGTCGTGGCAGACACCACTCCGATTCGTGATGAGATCATCAATTCAATCGAACAGGAAGCTGACCTGCAACTGGTTGGCACGGCCACCTCATCATCTCAGACGTTGGCCGCTGTCCGAGATACACAGCCAGAAATCATCTTGATCGATGAGACCCTCGGAGACACGAATACACTTGCTCTGATGGAGGACCTGGCAACCGGGAACCCGGAGTTGACGTTGATTGCCGTGACGCGAGATGGGCACATGGACTATGTGCGACAGGCCATGCTCGCCGGCGCACGCGGGTTCGTTACCACGCCCCTGGCAAACGGCGAATTATCACAGGCGCTGGGCCAGCTCCGACGCCTGGAGCTGACACGGAGAAACCAGATCGAACCAGAGACGCCGGCGCAGCAGCACGCTACACAAGGAACGGTCATCGCGATCTACAGTCCAAAGGGTGGCGTCGGCAAAACAACGCTGGCGACAAACCTGAGCGTTGCCCTGGCACAGCGCACTCATCAGCGCGTTGCTGTAGTGGACAGTAATCCACAGTTCGGTCACCTGGGCCTGGTTCTCAACGTCCATGCAAACTACAATTTGATGGATCTCTTGAGTCGCTCAGACGATCTGGACCCTGAACTGGTGGAAGGTATGATGGCCTCTCACACGTCGGGTGTCCACGTTTTGCTGGCGCCGACAGAGATTGAGCGAGCCGACGCATTTCCGCCCCAGGCTGTGTCCAATTTGCTCTCAATGCTTCGCACAATGTACGACTGGATCATCATCGATTCGTGGCCGGTGTTGACCGAGAGCACCCTGGATGTGCTCGAGACAGCGGATCGGGTCCTTTTGATGCTGGTACCAGACATCACTTGCCTGCGAGACACAAAGCAGTTTTTCGAGCTAGTAGAATCTCTGAGCTTCCCACTAAACAAATTCGACATCATCGTGAATCGCGCCACGGAGGGCGGGCTGGATCGCGAGGCCATCGAGGAGGGGTTGAGGCGCAAGGTTGCCATGGAAATACCTCAAGATGACCCCCTGGTGACGTACAGTCTGAACCGGGGTATTCCGTTGGTCATCAGTCACAAACGAAGCCCGGTCAGCAAAGCGGTTAGACAACTGGTCGGGCGGTTCACCGCGGATAGAGAGGCTCCCGTCACACAGCGTGGACGGCGCCCCGTGCTGAAGCGCTTGTTTGGTGCAGCAGGATGATGAGGGGACAGAAAAGCCAGAGAAGGCGATCTATTGGAAGCGGAAGAGTCAGAAAGACAGGTGAATATGGAGAACTGGGGAGAGGATACGCGCGAAACCATCACTGATCACCGAGTCCTTAGGGGGGCTATGGGGAAGAGATGAGCACAGCATTGGTATTGACCACGGTCGGTTACGGTTTTGTCGGGGTAATCGTCGGTATCTTTCTCAATTGGGCCGGCTGCTGGCTGCTCCAACGTCGTGCCAGGGCGCAGGATTTGCCCCTTCTCTTCCTATCCGCCTCTGCCCAGCCCCCTGGCTCATCCACCTCCCTGCCCCGATGGATGGCGCTTGTGGGTGGCGCCGGCTTTGCCGGGCTTTGGGTGAAGTATGGCGTTTCGGTACACACAATCATCATCAGTGGGTATTTCAGCGTTTTCCTGCTGATCTTTGCCCTGGACATCACATACAGATGGGTGCCCAACGCGCTGCTATGGCCCACCGCTGCCCTCGTGCTGACGGTCAGTGTGCTCACCAGACAGCCACCCCTTGTCAGGGCACTGTTAGGTGGCATAGTTGGCTTCGTCTGGTTCTACCTCATCGCGATCGCCTATCGTGGCGCGTTGGGGGCCGGTGATGTAAAGCTGGCAGCCCTGATCGGGCTGATGACAGGCTTTCCTGGCGTGGTCACAGCCCTAACCCTGGGAATTCTTTTCGGCGGCAGCAGCGCGGCCCTTCTGCTAATCTCGGGGCAAAAGACACGCAAGAGCTACATTCCGTATGCGCCTTTCCTGGTCACCGGTGCGCTGCTGACGTTGGTGTTCGGGGCACAGCTTACATCGCTGTCGAGTCTATCTGGATGGTAGGAGTCACGGATCCATGATCACCGCTCTGGCAATCGGCGCCACGGCTACACTCTCGGTGCTCATCATGTTTGTGGGCGCTTTGCGATTCATCGAATCTCAAGCAGACCCTGATCAGCGGCTTGCCGCTGAGTTGGCCCGGCAACGGAGAACGGGCGATGAGGGCGAGATTCCCCGAAGCGAGTCTTTCATTGTCGGCCGGCTGGATCGGGCCATCTCCGATCGAGACTTCTCCAATGAATTGGCCCGAGAACTTATGCAAGCTGATTTGCGCATGACGGTCTCGGAGTACATCCTGATCCGGGCGGCCGTGGTGTTGGCCGGATTCCTACTGGGGGTTCTGTGGACTCACAATCCAGGGGCAGGCGCCATCCTGGCAGTGTCCGGCTTCTTTGTCCCGCGACTCTACATCAGGCACCGACGAGGCAAGCGGCTGGAAGCTTTCAACAGTCAGTTAGAGGATGTACTGATGCTGGTCGTGGGAGCGCTCCGAGCAGGCCACAGCTTCCTACAGGCCCTGAGCATCGTGGTGGACGAGATCCCACCGCCGGCCTCGGACGAGTTTGGGCGAGTTGTGCGGGAAGTTGGCCTGGGCCTGTCGCTACAGGAGGCGCTGGCCAATCTCGTGCGACGGATCGACAGCGACGACCTGGACATGGTCGTGACGGCCGTGAACATCCAACAAGAAGTGGGAGGAGAACTGGCTCAAATCCTTGATACGATTAGCGAAACGATCCGCGAGCGAGTGAGGATCGAGGGGGAGATCCGCGTACTCACGACTCAGCAAAGGTACACCGGGTACGTGTTGGGATTCCTGCCAATCGGCCTCGGGATTCTCATATTCTTTCTGAATCCCGAGTACATCACACCTATGTTTAAGCCAGGGCCACTGCTCATTGTGCCTGCCATCGCCCTGGTGCTGGAGTTTTTCGGCTTTCTGGCTATCCAACGGATTGTAGATATCGAGGTGTAGCCCATGGCGGGAGATATGGCTCAGTTGCCGCTGCTCGTCAGCGTGCTAGTTAGCTCCAGCGTGATCAGCTTCTGGTTGGGACTGCGACGTCGCAGCCAGGTACGGGAGCTATTGGACCGGCTCTCGGAGGCCGGGTCTCGGCGAACAATACCCGAGGAATTGGAGATGCAGCAACCCTTCATGACTCGTGTCATCCGGCCGGCGCTTCGCGCATGGGTTCGGCGACTGGGCCAGATCATGCCACACCGGAACGTGGAACGCCTGCAGCGCGACCTGGAACGCGCCGGCCGGCCCAATGGCATGACGGCCAGTGACTTCCTGGGTATTCGTCTAATCATCGGAATCGCTGTCACCGTGATCTTCGCCGCGTTACTCTTTATGCGGGAGCAAGGCATCCTACAGGTCGTCTTTCTTGGTTTGGGAGCCGGCGTGGGTGGATCGCTGATACCCAACTTCTGGCTACGCCGCAAGATTCGAGCACGCGAGGACGAAATACGCCGGGGAATGCCGGACGCCCTGGACATGCTATCCATCGCCGTCAGCGCCGGCTTGGGATTGGACGGCGCCATGCAGACGATCAGTGAGAAATGGGACAACGCGGTGTCCGAGGAGTTTGGGCAGGCTGTCCGCGAAACCCAGATTGGTGTGCCACGCTCTGAAGCGCTGCGGGGCCTGGCGCGCCGGGCTGACGTGAAGGAGATGTCGCATTTCATCGCAGTGTTGGTACAGGCCGACCAGTTGGGACTGAGCATTAGCACAGTGCTAAAGACCCAATCGGATCAGATGCGGTTGATGCGCCGGCAGCGAGCCGAAGAATTGGCAAACGCAGCGCCGATCAAGATGCTGTTTCCATTGGTGTTGCTGATCTTTCCGGCGATGTTTGTCGTGATATTGGGGCCGGCCATCCCACGCATGCTCGAACTGTTTCAGTACCTATAGAGATCGGATTTGGCGATGTTGCCTACAACCTCCCTCGATCGCTCAAAGCAGGACGAGGACATCTCTGAGACAGAAGATGCACTACACCGCCAGGGGCTTGAACACCTGCAAGCCGGCAACTGGGAGGCTGCGGTAGGCAACTTCTCAAAGCTGGCGGAGCAATATCCGGAGAAGGAACTGTACGCCAGCCTGCTGCAACAAGCACGTTTGAAGGCCCGGCTGAGCGAAAAGCCGCCCCGGCGGCGTAAGAGCCAAAGCGCCCTGCGCAGCCGACGGGTTTGGGCCATCTTGCTGGTGAACCTGGCACTCTGGACGGTGGCTTTCGGCCAGAAGCTCTATGAAGGGCAGATCGTACCCAGCCTCCAGCAGCGTCAGGCGGCCATGCAAAGGCAGAAGCTTCTGGAGGAGGGCAGGCAACTCCTGATCGCCGGAGACTTTGCACAGGCAGAAGGGCGTTACGTGGAAGTGCTGGCGAGCAGCCCTGACAACGGGGCTGCTCAGGCAGCCTTGCAGGAAATCAGCCGGCAGCAGCAACTGACCCAATCTTACGAGACCGCGCTCACGCTGATCGAGCAAGAGGAATGGGAGCCAGCCCTGGCGGCGCTGGAGGCCATTCGCCAGGAAGACCCCAGTTTCCGAGATGTTCAAGACCAGATCGAGCGGGTACGCAAGACTCGGGACCAGGCAATGGCTTTCCAGAAAGCCTACCAGCTTCTCGAGTCCGGCGATGTGGAGCAGGCGACAGAGCAGGTCCTGCTCCTCAGGGAGACAGCGCCAGACTACAAACCAGATGCTGTGAACAAGCTACTCGTGAAGAGCTACATGAAACAGGCCCAAACAGCGATGTCAGAAGTGGTGCAAGGTACAACTCGCGACATCGACCAGCTTCAAACAGCCATCGGGGATCTCTCCGAGATTGTGCAAGGCACGACTGCGGAAATCGAGCAACTCAAACAAGTGCTTCAATTGCTCGCCAAAGCGCTGGAAATCGAGCCGTCAGACCCGGAGGTCATGCGAGAGAACACATTGGCACAAGAGTACCTGGCCGGCCTGGAAGCGTATCGCAGCGGGAGTTGGGAATTGGCTAGTATGCACCTGGCAAACGTCTACCCTATGGCGCCAGGATACGGCAGCGGGCACGCAGCCGAGCTGCTGCAAGCCGCGTACGTCGGGAGCGGCAACCGCTATCACCAGAAAGGGGATGACTCACGAGCGGCGGAAAAATACCGCCAGGCCATTGCCCTTGGCCTGGCCGGCGACGGCCGTCCAATGCCCCACAAGGCTGAACGGTTGCTGCAGCAAGCAGACCATCTGGTTCGACAAGGTCGCTACCAGGAAGCCGTCATCGTGTACGGTGATATTCTGATCATCATGAATTTCCCGGCGGCTGGAAGCAATAGCAACGGACCAACAGTCGATGAACCAACGCGTAGAGAATTGCTGTCGCTGAGGACGTCGCGGGAGGAGGAGATCAGCAAGAAGACCAACGAAGCCGTAGTGCCGGAAATGCAAACTCCTATGCAGGAGGAGGCCGTCAGCGATGGGCCTACGACTACACCGCCGGTCGAACTGTACGTTGTCCGCCCCAACGACACGCTTAGCGACATCGCACGCCGGTACAATACGACGGTTGCTGCATTGCTCAGAGCCAACGACATCATCCAGAATCCAAATCTCATTCGACCAGGCTGGCGGTTGCTGATTCCGCCATCGTAGAACCCTGTTTGACGGAAAGTGAGGAATTCTCGTGTTAGGCCGACACCGTACGAGGATCAGTGAACCAGGGCCACATAATGGACCAATCGATCTGGGATCGCGGCTCGATCAGGCGCGATTGAAGGAACGAGAGACTGTCGATGACGCGTTTCGAGACCTGCGGAAGCGAGTTCAGGACAAACTGATTGCCGAACTCGACCCACGGATGGACCTCTCCGACACCGGCGTCGTTCGACAGACGATCAAAGATCTG
>JBHHTZ010000200.1:0-6914 GCA_046753605.1 Anaerolineae bacterium | reverse complement strand
TCGTCGATGGATTTGGGCATTTCTCTCCTCACTGCTTACGTGTGTTGCCTGCTGGGTCTATTATACATGAAGCTTTAGAATGTGGCTAACGCTGGGTATCTGAACATCCAACACGGATGGAAGAAAACACGGATGAAAACAGAGTAAGTCAGATCCTGTCCGTGTTTCTTTCTATCCGTGGGGAAACCCTGCTTTGTTTGAGCCGTGTCGCCGAGGTTGACAAATCATTGCTGGTCGGTATAATTATGGCCTATCCTTTGACAATTCCAACAACGCAACGTCGATGACGGGGACGAAGTAGGTCGGGGGCCGGCCTCAGAGAGCCGGGGTAGGGTGCGAGCCCGGTGCGTCAGGTCCGACCGAAAGCCACCCCTGAGACGCCGCCGAAGAGAAGGGACAGACGGAGACAACCAACAGTCGGATGGGGAGATCCCATCAGCCCCCGTGTTCCCTCTCCCAAGGCGTGCCGGCAGCCCACCGTTAACCGGGTCGAGGCATCGACCGGCAAACCGTCTGTGCTTCGTAGAGTGCGGCAAGGGAGCGTGTTCGCTACCCCAATCACTATCGCTATCCCTCCCCATGCCGAACCAGGGTGGTACCACGGGTGTTGCGCCCGTCCTTGCGGACGGGCGTTTTTTCTTGGGATTGACTTCTTGGCCTGATTCCGATACAATCCAGTGAGGTGAAGACGATGATAACCAGTGCGGAAATTCGCGAGCAATACTTGAAATACTTCGAGGAGCACGGCCACACCCGGGTCAGAAGCTCCTCGCTGGCGCCGGATGACCCGACGCTCTATTTTACCAATGCCGGCATGGTCCAGTTCAAGGACTCCTTCCTGGGCCTCGAAGATCGCGGTTACACGCGCGCGACGACAGCCCAGAAGTGCATGCGGGTGAGCGGCAAACATAACGACCTGGAAAACGTCGGCCCCTCGCCACGCCATCACACCTTCTTTGAGATGATGGGCAACTTCTCCTTTGGGGACTATTTCAAGGAAGGGGCGATTCACTTCGCCTACGAGTTGCTGACCGACGTCTACGGTATTTCACCGGACCGACTCTACTACACCGTCTTCGAAGATGATGATGAAGCTCTCAATATCTGGGTCGAGGGCGTGGGCGTCTCCCCAGAGCGCGTCTATCGCATGGGCGAGAAAACGAACTTCTGGATGATGGCCGATGTCGGGCCGTGCGGTCCTACCAGTGAGATTCACTACGACTTCGGGCCGGAATACTGCACCTGCGGGCGGGACGATTGCAGCGTCCTGTTGGACAACGACTGTGGACGCTGGCTGGAGCTGTGGAACCTGGTTTTCATGCAGTTCGATCAGGCAAGAGACGGCACGCGCATCCCCTTGCCGGCCCCCGGTGTGGACACCGGCCTGGGGCTGGAGCGACTTGTGGCCGTCCTCCAGGGGGTCTACAGCAACTACGAGACCGATCTGTTCACGAACATCATGGATCGCGTGCAGGAGTTGCGAGGGCACACGGACGTTGAGCGGGAAAACCACATCGTCAGCTACCGGGTTATCGCGGACCATGGCCGCGCTATGACATTTCTGGCGGCGGATCGCGTGATGCCCGGCAACGAAGGGCGAGCGTATGTTATGCGGCTTATCATGCGGCGTGCCATGCGGTATGGGAAGGTGGTCGGGTTCACTGGACCCTTCCTGGCGCAGGTGGCCGACAGCGTGATCGAGACTATGGGCGGTCACTACACCGAACTTCGTGAGCAAGAGGAGTGGATCAAGCAGGTGGTCACGGAGGAGGAACGTCGTTTCGAACGGACGCTGAGCACCGGGTTGATCATGTTGAGTAACATCATTTCCAGTCTGAAGGACCAGGGCCGGACGGAGATCCCTGGTTGGGATGCATTTAAGCTCTGGGATACCTATGGCTTCCCCGTCGATCTGACGAAGAATGTGGCCGAAGAGTACGGCATGACCATCGACCGGGCCGGCTATGAGCAGGAGATGGAAGCCCATCGAGAGCGATCGCGCGTCGAAGGTCAATTCCAGGTTTCGGATGAGCAGGAGATCTATCGCCGGCTCGAACTTCCGCAGACAGAGTTCCTGGGCTATGAGACCACGCAGGTCAGCGACGCGCGCGTGGTGGCCCTGGTCCGCGACGGCGAGCGTGTGGAACGTGCGACCGAGGGCCAGGAGGTCCAGGTTGTGCTGGACCGCACACCCTTCTACGCCGAGGCGGGTGGCCAGGTGGAAGATACGGGCCAGATCATCGCGCAGGGCGGCACTGTGACCATCGAGGACACACGCAGGCCGATTAGGAGGGTGACTGTCCACTACGGACGCGTTACCAGTGGCGCTATCGCCCAGGGGGATCAGGTTGAAGCGCGGGTCGATGCTGAACGTCGCCTGGACATCATGCGCAACCACACGGCAACCCACCTGTTGCACAGAGCGCTGCAGGAGACCCTGGGTCGGCATGCCCAACAGCGTGGTTCGCTGGTAGCGCCTGATCGACTGCGGTTCGACTTTGCTCACCTCACGCGGCTGAGCGACGAGGAGCTGAGGGAGATTGAGCATCAGGTAAACGAAAGGATCCGCGCTGACTTGCCAGTTCAGCCGCGCAACACCACACTGGAGGAGGCTCGCCGGCAGGGGGCGATGATGCTCTTCGGCGAGAAATATGGTGAACGGGTGCGCATGGTCGCCATCGACGACTACAGCCGCGAGTTGTGCGGCGGCACACACCTGGATCGCACCGGACAGATTGGCGAGTTCGTAATCACCAGCGAGAGCTCTGTCGGGGCCGGCCTGCGGCGGATCGAGGCTCTGACGGGTCACGGGGCCGAGAGGTATGTGCGTGAGCACGTCGAACTCCTCGAAGGTGTAGCCGCTACGTTGGGCGCTCAGGATTTGGGCGAGGTGAAACCCAGGCTGAGTGGGCTGATGAGCGAACTCAAGGAGCAGCGACGGGAGATAGATCGACTGCGCAAGCGTGTTGCGTTGCACGAGACCGAGTCTGTTCTCAGCCAGTCCGTCTCGCTCGATGGTGTCACTGTGCTGGCGACCAGGGTTGAAGCGGCGGATATGGCCGGCCTGCGTGAGCGCATTGATGTCTTGCGCGACAGGTTAGGCTCTGGCGTCATCGTTCTGGGCAGCGTCATCAACGACAAGCCACAACTCGTGGCTTCGGTGACGTCTGATCTGGTGGCGAAGGGCCTGGACGCCGGCGGCCTCGTCCAGCAGGTGGCGGCGGTAGTCGGCGGCGGCGGCGGTGGTCGCCCGACGCTGGCGCAGGCCGGCGGCCAGGATGCCAGCAAGTTGAACGAAGCCCTGGCCCGGGTTCCGGATCTGGTCAGCCAGGCCCTGGGTCAGTGAGAGCCGACGACATCTGTACGAAGCAAGATGGTGGATGTCCTGACAATCGATCCCGATGAAGAGATCGGGCAGATCCAGGCGCGGCTGGCCCGTGCGCGGGGCCGGCAAGTCTACCTCTACCTGCCCAAGGCCAACAAGACGCTCCGAAATCGACTCCCCCTGGTGCTGTTGCGCCGAACAGCCGATGACATGGGGTTGAACCTTACAATCGTGACACGCGACAGCGCCACCCGGACGATGGCCGGCCAGGTCGGTCTCCGGACATCCTGGCGGCTGGGGAGCGACCGGCAATCGGCAACTTACGGTCAAGGGACGCCTGCCTCATCTCCAACCCTTCGGCTGAGTCCTTCGACAAGCTCAGGACAGGTCTCTAATCTCCAGTCCCCGATCTTTTCCTGGTCTTCGCTGGCGCTGGCGATTCTGCTCCTGGCTCTGGGGCTGGCCGTAGTTATGCTGGTCATCCCCCAGGCGACGGTGGTGATTACTCCGCTGACTGTCCCCCTGGAAACGACGGTCGAGATCGTGGCAGACCCCAGTCTGACGGTTGTGGATGTCGCCGGGCGCCGGATGCCGGCCCGCCGGCTAGACGCGACGCTGGATCGTGAGCTGCGGCAACCGACGTCGGCTCGCATTGATGTCCCGGACGCGCCGGCGAGAGGAACGGTGGTGTTCGTCAATCAGAGCGAGGCAGAGGTGGTGATCCCTGCCGGCAGCATTGTTAGCAGCAGCGGCGGGGCCGGCGTGCCGTTTCGCACGCAGGAGAGCACGACAGTGCCGCCGCCGGCTGGCGCCACGACGAGCGTAGCGGTGGTGGCGGTCGAACCGGGCATCGGCGGCAACCTGCCGGCCTACACCCTGACGGTGCTCGACCCCAGCCTGGGCCTGCCCGTGGCTGTGGTGAATGATCAGCCGATGAGCGGCGGCACGGTGCGCAGGGTGGGTCTTGTGACCCAGGAGGAGCGCACTCAGGTGCGCGGCACGCTCTTCGAACGCACCCGCCAGGAAGCTGTTCAGGCTTTGCAGGCTCAGGTGCGTGACGGTGAAACGCTAGTCGACGGCTCTGTCGATGTACAGGTGATCGACGAGTCATTCTCGGAGGAGGCAGAGGCCCTGGCCGACGTGATCGCCGTGCATCTCAAGGTCCGGGCATCGGGCACGGCGGTCCAGTTCGATCAGGCGCGCCAGGTTGTCGAGGGGGTTTTTCGGCAGCAGATTCCGCCTGACCAGATGGTGCTGGCCGACACGCTCGTCACAGAAGCCGGCCCCGTGTTGGACGTTGAGGATGAGCTGGTGATACTGAGAGCCCGCGCGACCGCCACAGCCCGGCCGCGGATTGAGGAACGTGACATAAAAAACGTGGTGCGTGGGCGTTCGCTCGCAGAGGCGTCTGTCTTGTTGCAGGAACGATTCCCGCTAACGGACCCGCCGATCATCCACCTGTCGCGTGGATGGTGGCGCCGTTTGCCGTGGCTGCCCATGCGGATTGATGTGGTGATTCGAGATGACTCCACCCGTATCGGTGGGATTGGGACTGATGAAACGGATTATGGCGTTGGACGTGGGTGAGCGGCGCATCGGCGTCGCGGTAAGCGACCCTCTGGGCGTCATCGCTCGCACTTTGACTGTTGTGCAGCGCAAGGCTGACGACACAGCCATTGCCCGGATCAAGTCGCTGTTGGACGAACAGGATGTGGGCCGGCTGGTCGTCGGGCATCCCCGGCTGTTGAGTGGCGAGGTCGGTTCTCAGGCCAGGGCGGTTGAGGAGTTTGCCAGAGAGCTAGAGGCTGCCACTGAAGTGGCGATTGAGATGTGGGACGAGCGTCTGTCAACGGTCACGGCGGCCCGTGTGTTGACGGAACAGGGTGAATCGACCAGGCAGCAGAAGACGAGAATCGATGCCGTGGCGGCGGCTGTGATTTTGCAGGACTATCTCGATGCCAGCCGGCTGCGGGCATCGCTGATCCACAAAGACGACGAGAGCTATGACTGAGTTAAACCAATTCCGAAAGCCCGAACGAGGGCCGATTCGGCGCATTGTGCGCGCTCTACTGGCCATCATCGGTGTGATTGCCGTGATCGCTGTGCCGGTATGGATATGGCAGAACTTCGCTCCGCGTGATGTGCTCAGCGGCGGTGGCGAGCCGGCCTCCGAAATGATCAGCATACCGAGCCTGGCCGGCATTCAGGACTCGCTGTTAGGCGCCTACTTGCGGTTCGAGGGGGCGGATGCCCAGGCGCCCGTGAGCGATGAGTCGACGCCAGTCACGTTTACGGTGTTTCCGGGCGAGACGGCCACGCAGATATCTCAGCACCTTGAGGAGCAGGAGTTGATTCGAGACGCCAACCTCTTCCGCGTCCTGCTGCGAACTCAGGGTTTGGACACACAGCTCGAAGCCGGCGATTATCAGCTCCGGCGCAATATGAGCATGGCCGAAATCATGGCTGCCCTTCAGCAAGGCCGGCCACCGACAGTGACGCTGACCATCCCCGAAGGCTGGCGGGCAGAGCAGATCGCTGACTTGTTGGCCGAAACGGGCCTGGCCAACCCAGATGCGTTCCTCAGACTGGTGCGGACAGGCGCCGGCTTCGATCCAAAAACGACGGCGAACCGGCGCTTCGATTTCCTGTCGGACCGCCCGGAGGGCGTCACGTCGCTGGAAGGTTATCTGTTCCCGGACACTTACGAGTTTGCGTCAGATGCGACCGCCGCAGACGTCATTGATCGAATGCTGACGAACTTCGGAGAGCGATTTGGGCCTGAAATGCGGCAGCAGGCCAGGGCGCAGGGGCTGTCCATCTACCAGGCCGTCACGCTGGCGTCGATCGTGGAACGTGAGGCCCAGATACCAGAAGAGCGGACGGTCATTGCCGGCGTGTTTCACAACCGGATCGATGCCGGCATGTACCTGAACGCCGATCCCACCATTCAGTATGCCCTCGGCTACCAGGAGGGGGCCGGCCAGTGGTGGAAGCGACCGCTTTATCTGGAGGATCTGGACGTCGATTCGCCGTACAACACCTACACACATGTCGGATTGCCGCCGGGGCCTATCTGCAATCCGGGTCTGGCAGTGCTGCAGGCCGTGGTTCAGCCGGCGGAGACCGACTACTACTACTTCGTCGCCAACGATGTGGCCGGCGACGGCTCGCACGTCTTCGCGAAGACACTGGAGGAGCAGAACGCCAACATTGAGAAATATCGGCGATGAATTGCGGGTTCTCATGTTTTCATGGGAATATCCGCCCCACGTAAACGGGGGGATGGGTAACCATGTCACCTCGCTGATTCCCGCGCTGGCAGATCAGGGTGTGGACGTGCACCTGGTGACGCTACGACTCAATGGTGGAGAGCCCGTCGAAAGGGTCAAGAGGGGTGTCACTGTTCACCGGGTGGAGCCGGCGTCGTGGGAAAGCGGCGACATCGTGACGGATGCCCACGAGGCCAACAACCGGATGACCAACCACGCTGAGGCCGTTGTCGGAGAGTATGGCCCCTTTGATCTGGTCCATGCGCACGACTGGCTGGTGGCGCTCAGCGCTTTTCACTTCAAGCATGAGTATCGCTGGC
>JBHHTZ010000199.1:0-6914 GCA_046753605.1 Anaerolineae bacterium | reverse complement strand
CCGGGCGACATCAGCAGCCACCTGCTCAAGCCGGTGATGCCGGGTGAGGCCAAGGAAGGCGAGAAGGACTCGTGTACCGGCTGCCACACCGGCGCTACCCGCCAGCGGATGCAGAAGATCATCGACGACCGCCAGACGGAGATCAAGCGTGAGCTGGGCGAACTCCAGACCGTGCTCGATGCCAGCCAGGCCATCAGCGACACCGTCGCGTACAAGACGGCTTACACGGCCCACAGTATGGTGGAGTCCGAAGGCAGCTTCGGTATCCACAACTACTGGTACGCCAAGGCTGCCCTGGACGAAGGCTTCGCGCAGTTGGGCGCCGCCATGACGGCGACCTCGTACGCTGGTGCAGACTCCTGTGTGGGTTGCCACAGCTACAAGGACAACACACCCGACGTGACGCTGCACTTCGATGAGACGTTGCACCCGTGGAAGCTACGCCCCACGGCAGAGGCCAACATCGTCGCCGACTGGACGAAAGGCCAGGACTTGCGCACCATCGTCATCGGTGGGGAGGAGCGCCCCTTCACTGTAGATGATGTAGACTACGTGATCGGCGCTTCGGGTCGAGGCTGGAAGCAGCGCTTCGTCAAGGAGATCGACGGCGTGTGGCGCATCCTGCCGGCCCAGTGGAACATCGCCACCGAGGAGTGGGTACCCTACCACGCAGATAAATGGCAGACCGTGGACTACAAGGTCTCGTGTACCGGCTGCCACAACACCGGCGTCAACATCAACGACCCCCAAATGAACGGTGGTCTCGGGTTCGTTGACTTTGGTGTCACGTGCGAGGGGTGCCACGGCCCAGGCCGCGAGCACGTCCTTGGCATGGGCGACAAGACCAAGATCACCAAGAGTGTCAGCTCCGAGGTGTGCGCCAGTTGCCACGTGCGCGGCAAGACCACGGAAGGGCTGTACGATCACCAGTACGGCTGGCCGGAAGGCTACGTACCCGGCAGCGAGCCGGGCAGCGGGACCGCGCTGGAGGACGTGTATACCCTTGACTGGTCCAGCAAGCGCTGGTGGTTCGACAATCCCGACGCCGCCGAGGATCCCGGACACGCCAAGTCCCACCATCAGCAGTACATGGAATGGGACATGAGTGCTCACTCGAAAGCGTTGGACGACCTGGTTGCCAGCGGTCATGCAAGCGAGCACTGTCTGGGGTGTCACTCGGAGGACTATCGACGGGATCCAGAGAATGTGACCGTCGAGACGGCCGAGTTCACCATCGAGTGCGTGACGTGTCACGCCACGCATGACCCGGGCGCAGAGGGTACCTCCCAGCTCCACATGTCGCAATACGAGACGTGTGTGCAGTGCCATACTGGAGGCCTGGAAGAGGGCGGCAAGTTCACCGCCGGCTCGACAGTACACCACCCCATGCAGGAAATGTTCGAGGGTGTCGGTGCACTGGGTGTAGACACAGACATACCCTCACGCCACTTCGCCAACGAGAGCGGCCCGGTTTGCTCGAGCTGCCACCTGGCGAAGACGGCCAAGAGCGCTGTCTGGGTCATGGACGGGGACCGGGTAGTGAAGGGCGACATCAGCAGCCACTTGCTGAAGCCATCGCTGCCTGGTAACGCCCAGGCCGGCGAGCCTGACTCCTGCGGTCAGTGCCACAGCGACAATCGGCAGGGCATCATCGACACCCGCCAGGCGGACATCAAAGGTCGGATCGCCGGCGTTGAAGCCCGGCTGGCGAAGCTCGACGGCGCCAAGGGGTTGGAGGCGCGAGACGCTGCCTACACCGACCTGACCATGGTGGAGTCCGAGGGTAGCTCCGGTATTCACAACTACCAGTACGCTACTGCGGTCCTGGATGCCATCGACAACTTCCTGGATCAGGTTAAGCAGCTCCGGCTGCCGCTCGTGCGTGTGACCTCGGGTCAGTAGTTCCGGCCTGGCATGTGGAAGGAGAAGCAAAGCGGGCGGGCATCGCCGACATCACTCCGGTGGTGAAGGTTTGCTGCCGGCCCGTGGCCGGGCCACTTCTGTGGCTCAATCCGAGGGGGTCGGGTGATCCGTCATCCGACCCCCTCGTTGCGTGTTGCCTGTGTGCCTTGAGTAAGGTTGGCCTCTTTGGTATACTTGCTTATGACTTTGACCAAGTTGCTATCCAATCAAGACCAGTTTTTGACCTTGCGCTACTATACTCTGACTTGTAGCAATGTGGGCGCAAACAGCAGTTTCAGTCGCCAGGCTGCTAGCCAGCGCCGGACTTGAGTGGGTTTGATGGGCGAGGGTCTCCCGACCGAGCCCCATTCGCCTGACCTTCGGCGATCAAACAGAGGGTTCTAAGGTCTCGACTGCGGTATGCATAAGGTGTGTACCTCATTCCCAAAGACACAACGATGCGCTATAGTCTCTTGCTGGTGAGTCATGGGTGGCATGGAGCTAAGTAATTGTCCAAGAACCACGAAGTTGTCTGTGGACGAGCCCTAAGCATGTACGTGCGACGGGTTCTGGATCCTAGACGTTGTGTTGCGGGCATGTATGTAGAGGTTGACGGAGTCTCAAAACTTTGACCAATCTGGCCCCTCCAACTACTGGGCGCAGTTCTAAGAGGAAGCTCTCTGGCGGACTCGCTTCCCTCGTTATCATCCTATCCCTTCTCACATTGTCGCGGTGTAGTCTCTTTGGCGGGAGTGCGCCGACTCCCACTCCCGCCGTATCAGCGACCGCTACACCAGAGGAACTGCCGGCCACGCCGCCGGTATCCGAGGCCCGGCCCACCCCGACGCCTTTGACCGATGTCCTGGGACCGGCCCCCGTCACAGATACCACCTACCTCCATCCGCCTTTCGCGCAGGAGCAGTGCGGGACCTGCCATGACCTCACCAACAAGGAGGACCCGACCCAGTTGTGGGGCCCGGTGGTGGAAGTCTGCCGCGTGTGCCACTGGCAGGTGATCGACGCCGAACAACCCACCCGTGTCCATGACCCTTTCCCCGAGGGAAAGTGTCTCAGTTGCCATGACCCGCACGCGTCGGGCCAGGCTTTCCTGCTCAAAGCGCCGCAAGCGGAGGTGTGCCGCGAATGCCACGACGAGGTGCCGGAACAGCCCCATCCCTCGATTGCGACCGAGGAGTGTTTGCTGTGCCACGCCGGCCATGGCAGCGAACAGCCGGCCATCTTGCGCGAACCCATGGCGACCCTCTGCGCCCGCTGCCACGCCGACCACATTCAGGAGGGCGTGGCCTTCAGACCTCACGCCGAGAAGGCTCAGGAGTGTACGCTGTGCCACAATCCGCACACCGGCGAGTTTCAGGATCAGGTCGAGGTTAACGGCTGTGGGGAGTGTCACGAGGAGGTCGTACAGGCAAATCCACGGGTGCCCCATGATCCCGTATCGGATGACGAGTGTCTGAAGTGCCACGTTTTCCACCAGGAAGAACAGTATGCGCTGCTGGCGAAACCGCAGCCGGCCATCTGTCGTGACTGTCACGAACTGGACAAGCCCGGCGCACAGACACACCCACGCATTGCGCAGGGTGAATGTCTGCTGTGTCACGCCGGCCACGGCAGCGAACAGGAAGCGATCCTTCGCAAGGACGAGCGCGATCTGTGCTCAACATGCCATGACGACAAGGTCGTGGCCACTGCGACCAGCATTGAGGACCATTTCAACAGTCAGGACCTGCCTCTGTGTGACAACTGCCATGACCCTCACAATGGCACACATGATCCCATCAACCTGACAGAGAGCTGCGGCCAATGCCACACTGACCAGGCGCCACCAATCGCTGCCCTGCGCGGGGCATCCCAGGAGATTCACAAGCCGATGCGTGATGAGGGCTGCGTTGCCTGCCATGACTTCCACAAGGTCCAGGCCGACCATCCGATCGGCGAGATGTCGGCCACGGACCTCTGTCTGGAGTGCCACGGTGATCTGCCGCACGCTGCGCATCCGGTCAGCGGCAAGCCGGACCCCTGGCACGGTGGCGACCTGTCGTGTACAAGCTGTCACAGCGCACACGATACCCCATTCCCGGCCAACCTGTTGGTCTCGGGCGATGCGCTGTGTCTGGAGTGCCATAAGCTTGGACAGTAGCCAGTGATCAGTAATCAGTGATCAGTAATCAGTAACCAGACTATGTGGGCGATTGTGTTGTACTCAAGGTGTTGCCGATCAATCACTGATCACTGATCACCGATCACTGATCACTGGCTACTGGGGTAGGGAACTATGTGGACAAAACGCATCGCATTCTCAATTGTGGTTCTGCTGGCCCTGGGCCTGGCATTTGGCTACCAGGTCGTCTGGAGCCAGCCGGCGGTGGACCCGGCGCCGCCCGTGCCATTGTCCGAGATGGAGAATCCGCACGGCGGTTTCGGCCCGACGACCCAGCGTTGTCTGAACTGCCACAACCTGCACGCTGACCGGCTGGCGCTGTCAGATGCTCTGTGTGAGCAGTGCCACACCATGCCAACTCACATGGAGCAAAGCTGTGTTGACTGCCACGATCCGCACGGCCAGACCGACAACCTGGCCCTGATCCGCGAGACGGTCAACGACCACCCGGTGGTATTGAAGCAGAAGACGGGCAAAGACTCGTTCTCCGAAGGCGCGGACGACCCGGACGCGCTGTGCGTCGCGTGTCACACAAAAACGCGGTTCCAGCGGCCTGGCGCGACAGAAACGCACTTCGAGGGCCAGAACTGCACGCGCTGCCACCAGCATCAGTTCGGCTTCTGGCCGGAGAACATCCAGTGCCGGGAGTGCCACACCGTCCCGCTCCCATCCGGCGATCATCCGACTCATGTGGAAGCTCCCTACGGCCCGCTCGACAATCGCTGCTCCATCTGTCACTGGAAGGTGACCACATTCAAGGTGCACCGCGATGGCAAGGTTCAGTTTGCCGACTACGAGCGACTGGACCAGACGGCGGCCTGCGATACATGCCACGGCCTGGGTGGGCCGCAGGCCAAGAGTCTGTGGGGCACGGGGCAGCGTCTGGACTGTGTGACCTGCCACAACGCCGAGAAGCCGGCCCAGATCAACGGCGCCACCGCGCCACCCACTGGGGCCTTCTGGACGACGTCGGGCCACGGCAACACCGCCGGCTTCGCGTCGGGCAATCCGGGCGCCGGCCTGGCATGCGATGCCTGTCACGACCCGAACGCACCCCACATCGGCGCCACCGACGGCAACAAGCGGCTGCGCGCCGAGCCAACCGCGCTGTGCCTGTCGTGTCATGGGGAGGGCGGCAGCGCCAGCGTCAAGGTCAGCACCCACGGCAACACCCACTTTGGGTTCCGATTCGAGCAGCCGTTCCGGGTCAACTGCACCGACTGCCACGACCCCCACGGCGCTGGCAACCTGTCCATGATTCGCGCCGAGATTCGAGGTAACCCGGTCACATTCACGGCGCGAACCGGCGACGGTTCCTTCGACACGCCGGGCAACGACAACCGGACCGACCTGTGCGCAACCTGCCATACCGAGACACGTCACAATCGAGTTCCCAGCAACCAGGCGGAAGTCCGGCACTTCGAAGGGTCTGACTGTACCTCGTGCCACGAGCACGACCGGGATGATCGCCCGGAAACAGTGGATGGATTCATGCTGGGTGAGTTCATGTGTACCTACTGTCACGGGCAGCCACCGCCGGCGGCCAACAGCGGCTACCCGCTGGATGAGACGAAGACGCCCCACCAGACCCATGCCGGCAGCAGCGGCTACGGCTTCGGCTGTGAGCGGTGTCACGACACCGGCAATCCCAGCTATGCCGGCCATCGCACCGATCCGCCCAGCTTCCAGGATGTCTGGTTCAATGACTTCAACCCGAATGGACAGTACGAAGCCAGCGTTCGAAGCTGCGGCGGCCTGTACTGTCACTCCAACGCGGATCCCGCCGGCGATGCACCCATCGAGTATCGCCCTGTGGTGTGGGCAGAGAATGCGAGCCTGAGTTGCGGTGGTTGCCACGGAGATGCCACCAGCCAGACGACGAACGCCCACGGCAAGCACCTGCTGCCCCAGTATCGGGATCGCGGCGACACTAGCATCGGTTGCTACGAGTGCCACTCAGAGACGGCTGTCGATGATGACAACAATGCCATTGCCAATCGCAGCAACCACGTGGACCGCGTGAAGCAGGTCGCGATAGATGAAACCAATCTGTGGGGCGACGCCGGGGCAGCCAGTTTCGACAGCGCCGGCCTGAGTTGCGCCGGGAGCCGCTGCCACAGCGACGGGGCTGCCAGCCGGACCGTGCCGGGCGAGCCGACCTACGCCTCGCCCGTGTGGACCGCTCCGGCCAGTGGCGTGTGTGGGACGTGCCACGGCGTCACCAAGGACACACTGACGACGGGGATTCACCCGAAGCACCTGACCTTCGCCGCCTGCACGACCTGTCACGCGGGCTACGGGCCGGCCCACGTGAACGGGCAGGTGGACTTCGCGGACGGCAACACGTTCGCCGGCACGACGGTGTGTACTCAGTGCCACGGCGCTCAAGCGTCCGGGCAGTCGCGGCCGGCGCCGGCATCCACACCAGAAGCGCCGGCCACCGAGACGCCGGCAGATCCGACACCGACAGCCACGTCTGTGGAGACCCGCGCACCGACGCCCACCGCCACACCGGTTCCAACACCGACACCCACCGCGCCGCCAGCGCCGGAACCGGCGCCGACGCCGGTTGTTGTGCCGGCTCCCAAGCCCAGCCTGGTGCCTACCAGTCCGCCCAGGCTGCTGCCCACTGCGCCGGCCCCGCCGCCGGCGCCGGAGACATCAGGGGAGCCCAATGTAGCACGTAGTAACCACTTCTTCACGGGGCGTAGTAACCACTTCAGTGGTTCGCTAACGACTGAAGTCGTTACTACGGGGCGGAGTAACCACTTCTTCACAGGGCGTAGTAACCACTTCAGTGGTTCGCTAACGACTGAAGTCGTTACTACGGGGT
>JBHHTZ010000198.1:0-6927 GCA_046753605.1 Anaerolineae bacterium | reverse complement strand
CGCACTGCGGGACCTTTACCGCTCCCGCCAATTCAGCTACCTCTTCCTCCTGGATCGGAGCGCCCTGGTGCTGTGGACAGAGCCCTACCTGCCCGAGGCGGTGGGCCGGAAGTACCCGGACTGCCTACATGTCCTGACAGCCCTTCGCACCGGCCAGCCCGCCATTGCGTGCGTGAAGCACAGCCTCACTCCTCAAACCCCGGTGGTGGTCCCGGTGGTACCCGCCACGAACGAGGAGGAGACCATTGTGGGTCTCCTGGGCGCAGCCATCGACCCAGCCTCTCCCGACTTCACCGACATCCTGCAGGGGATAGCTCAGGGTGACACAGGCTATGCCCAAATCGTTGACGAAAACGGCATCGTCTTGCTCCACACCGAAGGCCGGCGCCTTTTCCAGCGGAGTGAGCACGCCGACCTCTTCATCTCCTGGCTCCAGGAAAAGAAGGCCGGCGTGACCACCCAGATGGTGAACGAGGCCGGCAAGGACGCATACCGTGAGGTCATCGCTTTCGCCCCCCTCACCGTGACTTCGTGGGGAGTGGCCGTGGAGCAAGCGGAGTCGGAACTGCTGGCCCCCGCCCTGGCGTTGCGCCGTAAGATGATGCTCATCGCCATGGCTGCCCTGGCTGGCGCTCTGCTCCTGGTCTGGATCACCACCCGCAGCGTCATCGATCCGGTGCGCAAGCTCGTGGCCGCTTCGCAGCGCATCGCCGGCGGCGACCTCGCCACACCCGTTCCGTCCCTGGGAGAGGACGAAATCGGCGAGCTGGGGCAGGCGTTCGACGACATGCGCCAGAAGCTGGTCAATTGGGGCGAGGAACTGGAAACGCGGGTGGCGGAACGGACCCGGGAGCTGTCTATTCTGTACGGCATTGATCGTGCCATGGCCCGGTCGCTGGAACTTGAGGAGGTGCTCAACTACGCTGTGGAGGCGACGCTGGACGCTCTGGCGATCGAGGCCGGCGGCATCTACCTGTTGGAGCCCGACGGGGAGACCATGACTCTACGGGTCCACCGGGGTCTGTCGGCCGCGTTCGTTGAAGGCGCCCAACACATTCGTCTGGGCGAGGGACTCAGCGGCCTCGCCATAGCCCAGGGGCAGCCGGTCATTTTAGACGCCGCCGCTTATCCTTCTGAGCGACTGGCGGACCACGTGATTCGAGCGGGGTTCCGGACGCTGGCCAGTACGCCGCTCGTGTCGGGCGGCACACTGCTCGGCGCGCTGAATCTGGGAACTCGTCGCTGGCGCACCTTTCCGCCGGAGGAGCTGGAACTGCTGGCGGCCATTGGCCAGCAACTGGGCGGGGCGGTGGAGAGTGCCCGATTGTACCAGGAATCCCAACGGCGGCTGGGCCGCGAGGAGCGAATGAATGAACTGGCAAAGGCTCTGGGAGGGGTGTTGGACCTGCCCGCTCTGTTCCCGCGCCTCCTGCCGCCGGTGCTGAAGCTGACCGGCGCGGATGCCGGCACCGTGGCCATTCTGGACCCTTATCGGCAGGTTATCACCTACCCCTACCACCACAACTTGCCCGACACCCTGGCCGACGTGGAGATGCCGGCGGGGACCGGGCTGGCGGGAGTGACCATGGAGAGTGGGGAGCCCATCCTGCTGGATGACTATCGGGAGCATCCGGCGGCGCTGGCGGCCTGGGTTGAGGCCGGCGCGCGCTCCACGCTGGCCGTGCCGCTTCAGACCGGTGATGAGGTGGTGGGAGCGATGGGACTCTTCAGCCGTGGAGAGGTGCGGCCCTTTGACGAGGACGCGGTGGCAGCGGCCCAGGCCGCCGGCCACCTGGCCGCAGTCGCCATTCAACGTGCCCGGCTGTTCGAGGAGTTGCAGGCCCGCGTTCAGGAACTGACTACCGTCTACCAGGTTACCCAGACCATCACCGCCTCTTTGCGTATTGGGGAAGTCCTGGGTTTCATCGCGGGCGCAGCAACCCGGGCGACGCACGCAGAAGGCTGCTATCTGTTCCTGTGGGACGAGCAGCAGCAGCGGCTGGTGTTGCGGGCGGTGGAGGGGTTCTATAAAGAGCATGTGGGTCGGGTGAAATACCGCCTGGGCGAGGGATTGGCCGGCTGGGTCTTCCTGGAGGGGAAGCCGGCCAGCGTCCCCGACGTCGAGGCCGACCCGCGCTGGAAGCAGGATCCGGAGCACGAGGCAGCGCTGCCGTCGGGCCAGGCGAACAGCGCCCTGGTGGTCCCGCTGATCGTTGGGGAGAAGACTCTGGGAGTGCTGGGCGTGGTCAACAAAACCGGCGCATCTGCCTTCACTGAAGGTGATCAGTCGCTGCTGACGGCGCTGGCCGGCCAGATTGCCATCGCCATCGAGAATGCGCGCCTGTATGAAGACGTCCGTGGACTTTCCATCGCCACCATTCGGTCCCTGGCCACGGCCATTGACGCCCGCGACCCCTACACGCGGGGCCACTCGGAAGATGTCGCCCGCCTGGCAGTGCAACTGGGGCGCGAACTGGGTTGGAGCGGCGCTGACCTGGAGATGCTGGAGTTCGCTGCGCTCCTGCACGACGTGGGCAAGATCGCCATCCCAGATGAAATCCTGCGCAAGGTGGAACCACTCACCCCGGACGAGAGAAACACGATTCATCTCCATCCCTACCACAGCGCGCAGATTGTCAAGCCGGTTGAACCCTTGAAGCGCATCGTTTCCTGGATCTACCATCACCACGAACGATGGGATGGCGATGGCTATCCCGACGGTCTGGCGGGCGAGGAGATCCCCCTTGCCTCGCGCATCATCGCCGTAGCCGATGCCTACGACGCGATGACCACCGACCGGCCCTATCGCACGGCGCGGTCTCATGCGGAGGCGATGGCAGAGTTGCAGAAGTGCGCCGGCACGCAGTTCGACGCCCGCCTGGTGCAAGTGTTCGTGCACTCGAAAAACGAGAATGTGCAGGATGAACGTGCGCATCCAGAATCCGCGCTCTGACTGTGGACAGGTTAGAACTATTCGAGTATAATTACCCCGCAATTCATCACCACCCCAACTCACATTGCTGCCCTGGTCAAGAACTCATCTTCAGCCGCATATACTCAACGCTGATTTCATTAGTAGTGTAGTGACAGCAATTCCCGTTTTAGCATTATCGTCACGTGGCATAGGTTCGTAGTGGCGACTTTAGTCGCTGGTTACGCACCACAAACGACTAAAGTCGTTACTACGAACTCCATAACGGGAATTGCTGGTGTAGTGACGAGACACGCATAGCCGCTTACCACCCGTTGATTGCTCATCTCGGTTCAGACTGACAGGATGCTCCTGGCTTTTCTGTCTTGGAAGGGGGTGGTTACTTCGACAGTTCTGGCTTCAGGCCCTGCACGTGAGTGATCGACTGTCCACACAGTTCGTACTCCCTGCGTACAAACCAATATTCCGACAGTGCTCAATCCCAGTGTAAAAGGAGGATGACATGTTCGCCCGACACAAACTTGTGCGATTTGGCCCTCTCTTGGTTGTGTTGCTGTTGATGATCCTGCTAAGCGCCCATCCGGCGCTGAGTCAGGTCGGCCAGGGCGCGCTGCAGGCCTGCCGCAGCGGTGGCTTCTCCACCGAGGAAGACTTCATATCCCGAGGTCCCGAACCGTCCGACGGCAACCCCATCATCTCCGACGGCGACCTGTTGTCGGCCGATGGGAAGGTGTGCGCCCGCAATGCGGACCTGCTGAGTGTCTTCCAGCCAAAGGCCGATCTGGGGCTCGATGCAGTGGATGTGATCAACACGGAGAAATACCTGGTCGTCTTCTCGACCGAGCTAGACGATCCGAACGGACAGTTTACCGCCGGCGACTTGCTGGCGACCAACGGTCTCGTGATCCCCAACATCGCACTCACCAATGCCTTCGGAGTTGGCTACGACATCGGCCTGGACGCTGTCCACTTGATCGGACAGGCGAGTGATGTTGAGGGGTTCCTGGACGAGTTCAAGGGTGTGAGCCGAAGCTTCTGGCTGGAGAACCCGGGTGCGCTGGCTGGTGACCTGCGCCAGTTCAGAATTGACATCTGGTTCTCCACCGAGGGCACACCCCCGCCGCTGGATCAACCGTCCTTCCTGGACGGCGATCTGCTGTCGGGGCTTGGCGCCATCGTCCTCAGCAATGATCTCCTGCTGCCGAGTGCGGCGCCGGCCGGCATTCCGAATCGCGGCGTAGATTTCGGTCTGGATGGTTTCACGTCCCGATCCCGCAACGTTGAGACTGCGCAGCAACGCGGCTTCTTCTCCACCGAGATCCTGTTCGACGACCCGGACGCGGCCTTCAGTTTCAGCGACGGTGACGTGCTCAACGTGGGCGATGGCATCGCCTCGCTCAACTGGGACCTCATCGCAGCTTTCGAGCCCCGGGCGCATGATCTCGGCCTGGATGCGCTTTCGATTGGCGCGGGAGGCCCCACCGTCTGCGAGAACCAGATCACCGACGTAGGCGGCCTGCAGGTGGACGTGGGCGACATCAATGCCAGCGGTCGTGCCGAAATCGGCTATCCCACCGATCACCCCTTCGGCTCCGACGTCCCTCTCTGGGGCACCATCTGTGACGACGTCAACAAGTTCCGCGTTGTCTTCCGCAAGGCCGCCGACGGTCCGGGGGCAGGGACTGGCATCCCCGTGCAAGTGGGAGAGGGCTGGATGGTCAAGGACCGCAACCCGTGGACCCTTGCGTGCACCGTAGACGTGCCCTGGTTCTCCGACGCGGCCGGATGGTTCGACGGTCCGACCTACCGCGACCTGCTCTTCTGCAATCCCAATCTTATCCTGACCGACTGGAAGTCGGGTGGCGCACCGGATCCGAACGAGCTGTATCGTGTTTGGCTGGAATTCGACCGTGGCGCCGGCACCGAGACAGAGCCGTCGTCCCACCTGGTTCGCCTGGACAATGAGGCGCCGAAGATCAATAATCTGGGCATACCCGGCGGCGCCTGCACCACCTACAACGCCAGCGACATGCCGATCATGGTGCAGGGCGACTTCGAGGACGGCCACTTCTGGCGCTACCGCCTGTCCATCGGTGGCGATCTTTATCCCGACCACTACTACTCGTGGATCAACTACTACGACGCCACCCCGGAGGCAACCAATGTGAATTCCGGTGGAACCACACCCGCAGCCACGCTGGTGAACCTGCACAAGGTGGATGTCTTCGACCTGGCAGCATCGCCGGTGGCGTGTGCCTATGGCGCGCGCCTGTGGGTACGTGACCGCACCATCGTCGGCAGCTTCACCCCCGCCTTCAACCTGGTGGGCGGCAGCTTCCGCAGCCCGGTCAGTCAGGCGATCTTCTTCGACTACGCACCATAACAGGAGGGAACCATGTTGAGGCACATTGTACGTGCACTGGTTCTGACACTGCTGTTGGGGTTCGTGTTGAGTTTCGGGATCCCCAGCGCCGGGCAGCGCGCCTTCAATCTGGCCGACTGCGCGCAAGTTGGCTTCTCGGTCGAGGAGGACTTCGTCACCCAGGGGCCAACGCCGGCTGACGGCAATCCCATCATCTCTGATGGCGATCTGCTGGGACCGCAGGGACAGATTTGCGCCCGCAACCGGAACTTACTCGCGGCATTTGGAGCCGCGGCTCCGCTGCCCGATCTGGGTCTGGATGCGGCTGACATCATCAGCATCGAGCGCGAGTTGGTAGCCTTTTCCACAGAACTGGATGACCCTGGCGGTCGCTTCACAGCCGGCGATCTGCTAACCACGGCCGGCGCGATCATCCCGAACGTGGCACTGCTGGCCGCCTTCCAGGTCACAGGCGATCTGGGACTGGACGGGATCCACGTGCTGGGCGACGAGCAGGCGATCGTCGCGTTCTTCGAGTTCGCGCAGCGACAGGGGCGCGGCTTCTGGGTCCAGAACCCGGATGCTTTGCCGGCGGCTCTGAAGGAGCGCGGCGTTGACCTGTGGTTCACCACCGAGGGGAAGGGTACGGCCGCCGACGGCACCGTCTTCCTCGACGGCGACCTGCTGTCGGCAGCGACCGGGGCTATTGTCTTGGCTAACGATGTTCTGTTAGCCGCCCCCATACCAGCCGGCCTGCCAGATCGTGGCGTGGACTTCGGACTTGACGCCATCAGCAGCGACCGCCGTGGCGACCGCAACACGCTCGGACTGTCCACCGAGATCCGCTACCAGGACAGCGGCACGAGCTTCACCGACGGCGACGTATTGGCGTTTGGAGGCAGTATCCGCACTCTCAATGGGGACCTTGTCACCCCGTTCGAGCCTCGAGCGCGCATGCTGGGCCTGGATGCGCTCACGTACCCCGGTCGCACAGAACCGGTCTACGTGATCTATCTGCCCGCCCTCATGCACAACTGGCAGCGAGAGAAAAGGGGAGCAGGGTGAGTTAGTGACAACCCTGGTTCTTGTGTGACCCCGCCGGCCAGGGCCGCAGCGTTGTGATCCTGGCCGGCGATCCAGCCCTTCATTCGCAAGCTGTTCTAGTAGGCGACCGCTTTTGGCAAGCACCGCACCTCGTGTCACGCCCAACAGAGGATGACAGAGATATGGACGCTGACGACACCACAAGAGCCAGATTCTACCACAGCTTGAGCTTCAAGGTGGTCTTCGGTCTGATCGTGGCCTTCATCGTCACCATCAGTCCCTTCTTCTACCTGCAGCACACCCGCCAGCGGGCCGAGCTCATCGCCCAACACATCGAATTGGCCACGTCTCAGAGCAACATCATCAAGGCCGGCCTCCGCCACGGCATGATGACCCGCGATCGGGGCGCACTCAAGGCAATGCTTGACAGCCTCGGGCATCAGGGCGGACTGGTAAGGGTTTGGGTCCTCGACAAGACGGGGACAATCAAAGCCTCTCAACAGCCCGAGGACGTGGGGACGCAACTGGCCCTGACTGAGCCCACCTGTCAGCTCTGTCACAGCTCGGAAGCGGAGAAGCGCAGCAAGAC